>CAZITS010000281.1:0-6901 GCA_964542185.1 uncultured Pirellulaceae bacterium | reverse complement strand
TGGTGGTGGTCAAGTCACCCAACGGGTTCCGTACGCACTACCAGGATCTGGCGAGCAGAATCGTGCCTGTCGATGTTCCCGGGTCAACGAGTGCCAATTTGCGTTCGTTGCCGTTTCAGAATTGTCGGCGTCCTATGTACCCGCTAGAAGAACACACCGAGCCCTCGTTTGACATGGTGTAGAGTACGCGTCGTTCCATTTTAACCCATTGGGCCTGTGGGGCGATCCAGGTGAAATCGGTGACGGCAGTTTGATGGTGCCGATTGTTCGCGAGGGGCCGAAGACAGGTGGCGTACGCTGCGCTAGAATAAACCAACCGAAACATTTTTCCCTCAATGAGGGTGTTCACAACACGTCGAGCAGAGTGGTGGGGTGGAGAGCGATGAAATACGAAACGGTAGAGAACTATGCTGGAGGTCTGTTTCAGACGTGCACGGCAGAGAGGCGGGACGTGATTTCACCGCTCGATGGCGCCGTGATTTCGCAGGTTCCGATGTCAGACACTGCAGATGTCGAGGAAGCGGTGCGACACGCCCGCCAGGCATTTCCCGCCTGGTCCTCGCTGACAAGCAAGCAACGCGCTGATGTGTTTTATCGCTATCGGGCCTTGTTGGAAACGCATCAAGATGAATTGGCTCAGTTGATTCATGACGAAAATGGGAAAACGGTTGACGAGGGACGTGCCGAAGTGGTGCGTGCGATTGAGGTCACTGAATTTGCCTGTGCATTACCACAAATGGTTGCCGGTGAGGTGCTCGAAGTAAGTCGCGGAGTCGAATGTCGAGTGGACCGGATACCGCTCGGGGTCGTGGCATCCATCGTTCCCTTCAATTTTCCTGTGATGGTTCCACATTGGACGATCCCTATTGCCCTGGGTTTGGGTAATACAATGGTGTTCAAGCCGTCTGAACAGGTTCCACTGAGCGCGCGTCGAACCGCAGAATTACTCCAGGAGGCAGGTTTGCCCTCGGGCGTATTCAATGTGATTCATGGCGATCAACGTGCTTCGCAGGCGATTATCGATCACCCTGACGTCGAAGCCGTGACTTTTGTCGGCTCGACCCCAGTCGCCCGGCAAGTTTATCAGCGGGCGACCAGCCAGTACAAAAGAGCGCTCTGTTTAGGTGGTGCCAAGAATCACTTGTTGGTGTTGCCGGATGCAGATCTTGAGCAAACCGCGGCGAATGTTGTGGCGTCGATGGCTGGATGTGCCGGCCAACGGTGTATGGCTGCGGCATCGATGGTCGCGGTCGGCAATATCGATCCCATCATCGAGCGCGTTTGCCAGGTAGCTCAAGAGATGGTTCCCGGCGCGGGGCTGGGGCCGGTGATTTCCGCTGCTGCGAAGTCGCGCATCGAAGACTATATTTCCGAGGCGGAGTCTGCCGGGGCAAACGTATTGGTGGACGGTCGTAATGCACAGGTTGCCGGTTGTGAGGACGGGTTTTATGTGGGTGCGACAGTCTTGGACCATGTACAGCCAGAAATGCGGATTGCCCGCGAGGAGGTGTTTGGTCCAGTACTAAGTATTCTTCGCGCCACTGACATCGACCACGCTGTCGAGCTCGAAAATGGATCGGAGTTTGGTAACGCGGCTGCGGTCTATACTCGTAGTGGAGGGTTGGCTCGCAACATCGTTCAGCGTGTCAGCGCTGGCATGATTGGAGTCAATATTGGTGTGCCGGTTCCACTTGAGCCATTTGGTTTTGGAGGCTGGAACGAGTCAAAATTCGGTGTCGGTGATATTACCGGGAAGAGCTCGATTGAATTCTGGACACAGGCACGCAAGACGACAACGCGCTGGACAGGTGAGATCAAGCAGGGCTGGATGGGTGATTAAGCCGGCCGAGTCCAGGTCGCGTCAGCTTGCTGTCGGTCAGGGGGTGAAGTCCGCATCTGCCGGCAGGTTGCATACAAATGCCGCCAGCAAGTCCGCAGCGCGATCGATATCTTCCAGAGAAATGGTTTCGACGGCACTATGCATGTATCGGTTGGGTACGCTGACCAGCCCGGTTGCCACGCCTGCTCGCGATATTTGAATCGTATTGGTGTCGTTGGGCGTGGCGCGGCCGATCGCAGCGGGTTGATAGGCAATCCCTTCGCCCTGGCATGATTGTGTGAGTCGTTCAACCACCACGGGATTCATGTTAGGACCCCGGAAGATAACCGGGCCTTTGCCAAGCGAGATCTCGCCTTGCTGTCGTTTGTCGATGGTTGGGCAATCTGTCGCGTGCGTTACGTCGACGGCGATCGCCACGTGCGGATCCACCGCGTATGCGCTGGTTCTCGCCCCACGCAAGCCGATTTCTTCCTGGACGGTCGATACGGCGTAGATACCGCAAGCGGGCGAGGCTTCACAGGCCCGTCGCAGGGCTTCGATGATAATCCACACGCCGGTTGCATTATCCATGCCAGGAGCGCTGGCCAAACCATTTTGCAGTTCTCGAAAACCGAGTTGCAGGGTCACGGGATCGCCGATGGATACGCATTTAAGTGCTTGTTGCTTGCTGGTAGCTCCGATGTCTAACCAGAGGTCTTCTAGTTTGACAACTTGCTTGCGTTCCTGGTCGTTGAGGAGATGAATTGGTTTACGGGAAATGACAGCCGGCAGGGGGCCACTTGTTGTCCAGACGACCATCCGTTGTCCAATCAATTGTTGTGGATCCCAGCCGCCGATTGTTTGCGCGTAGAGGAATCCGTTGTCATCTACGTGTGATATCAGCATGCCGATTTGGTCACAGTGCCCCGCGAACATGACGCGCAGCGGTGCGTCTGGATTCTTGATGGCGACCAGGTTGCCATGGACGTCGCGGTCTACTCGGTCGGCGAAGTCCGAAACGTAATCCTGGATGACGTCCTGGACGGGTTGTTCGTAGCCGGAGGGCCCGGGAGTTTCCAGGAGTTTGATCAGGAAATCGCGGGCGCTGGAAAGCATGGTAGAACCCTCTGAGAGATGTGACGTAAGGCGGTTGTCAGCTGTGACCAGGGCAAACTCGATGAAAATGCAGCAGAAGCCTTCACAAACCATGACTCATAACGCCTACCCTGACAAGTGGCGTGTTCAATTCACAGTTCGCCCTCTACGATAGTTTCCAGGTGATGTGTTTGGACAAGGTTGCAGAGGTGACAGTGGCATGGAAACGACGCGGGTTGGGGTGGTTGGATTAGGAACGGTAGGTACGGGTGTCGTAAGGCTGTTGACGGAACACCGCGAACGGATTCGCAGGCGAGCAGGGCACGCCGTGGAGCTTGCCAGGGTTGTCGTTGCAGACTTGAGCAAGCCGCGGGAAGTCGGTTTCGACTCCGGGATGATTACCGATCGCCTGGCTGACCTGACTGCGGATCAAGAAATCAGTGTGGTCTGTCAACTGATTGGGGGCCTGGAACCTGCACGTTCGGTCATGTTGCAGCTCTTGGAGAGTGGCAAGGACATTGTCACCGCCAACAAAGCACTGTTGGCGGAACACGGTCCCGAACTGTTTGACCGGGCCCGTGAATTGGGCCGGTCGATCGCCTTTGAGGCCTCTGTGGGGGGGGGAATGCCGATCATCAACAGCATCGGCCAGTGTCTCTCAGCGAATCGCATTGATTCACTGCAGGGAATCCTCAACGGAACCAGTAATTTCATCGTCTCCCAGATGGAAGAGCAGGGTTGGGATTTTCCTGCTGCGCTCGCCGAAGCACAAACGCGTGGGTATGCAGAGGCTGACCCACGAATGGATATCGATGGTAGCGATGCGGCCCAAAAATTGGCAATCCTGTCGCACCTTGCGTTTGGTGCCCGTTTGCATTGGACGGACATACCCTGTGTCGGGATTGATGACCTGGAAGTGGTCGATCTCGAATATGCCGGGCAGCTGGGCTACCGTATCAAGTTGTTGGCGATCGCACAGCGATCGAATGCGGGGTTGGAACTTCATGTCTCACCCACATTGGTTCGTTCTGGACAGCCGCTAGCAGAGGTGCGGGGGTCCTTTAACGCCGTGAGTGTGGTCGGTGACGCAGTTGGACGCGTGTTCTTGCAGGGCGCCGGTGCCGGACAGATGCCGACGGCGTCAGCGGTCGTGGCGGATTTGATTGACACGGCGGTAGGGCGCACCAGGATTACATTTCAAACACTGGAATTGTGGTCGCATGGGGAAGCCCGCGTGAAGATACGCGATCATGCCGAGGGTTCAGCACATTACTATCTGCGATTCATGGTTGACGATCACCCTGGAGTATTGGCCGAGATCTCAGGCGTGTTGGGGCGGCACCAGGTGTCGATTGCGTCACTCATTCAACAGCCAGGGGAATGTGCGCACCCGTCCGGACAGGTTCCGTTGGTGATGATGACCCACAGCGCGACCGAAGGTGCGGCTGGCAGCGCTATGGAAGAAATCGAAAAATTGCCGAGCGTTCGTGGCCCGGGTGTCAGGATGCGCGTCCTATCCTGATCGTTTGCACCCACAGATTCAGGTGGTTGTTTCGACGGCGCCAGATTCCACCAACCGGCCCTGATCCAGCGCCAGCGATCGGTCAGCGTAGGCCGCGGCGCGGTCGTCATGGGTGACCAGGAGGATGGTTCCTCCTTGTTTATGGAATTGCGCCAGAAGCTCAAGTACGCCGGACGCGTTTTCTGGGTCCAGATTGCCAGTTGGTTCATCGGCAAGCAGCAAACGCGGGCGGTTCAACAACGCCCGTGCCAATGCTACACGCTGGCGTTCTCCGGCACTTAGTTCACCCGGACGATGTGACAGGCGATCCGTTAAACCGAAATCAGATAGCAGTGCTTCAGCGCGCTCGCCGACCGCTGCGGATGCAACTTCACTTCCTGCCACCACCACGTTTTCGATAATCGTCAAATACGGTAGCAAGTGAAACATCTGGAATACGAAGCCAATTTTTTCGCCACGAAAGGAAGAACGTTGTGCGGCTGTCATCTCTGAAACTGGTTGTCCGTCAATCAAAATTCGCCCTTGCGTGGGCAGCACCAGACCACCAGCCAGTGACAGTAGCGTTGACTTGCCACATCCACTGGGGCCGCGTACGGCGATAAATTCCCCCTCGTCGACAGAGAACGACAGGTCTGAGATCGCAGCAACTTCGCTTGTTGCTCTGCGGTAGGTCTTGTGAACATGTTCAAACTGGATCATAGGTATTTCGTGCCGGATGTCCGTTGCCAGCCGGCCAGCTCCCGGGACTCGTGCTCGTGGCGAAGCTGGTCAGCAGTTTCCGAAGTTTGCCGGTGGCGCGCTCAGCGGGGGCGCAGGACGACGAAGGTGGCAACAAATAATGTCAATAACGACAGGGCAACTCCCGCACCGACCGTCCAGAGCAGATTGCCGGTGGCCGCCGTGTCAGCACTCTCACCGGTCGTCGGTGAAGGGGCAGACGGTGGCGTCAGTGAGGCAATCGCGGTTTCCGGAGCCGGCGGAGCAGTCGGCTTGTCTTGCGTTTCGCCTGTCGCGGCAGTTTGTTCTGTTTCTTCCGGAGCTTTCGTCGTCGCTGGTGGAGTGTCCGCAACTTCTGGCGAGGCTGGTTCGTCCTCAGCGCTGCCTGCAGGAATAATCAACTCTGGAAAAAAATCTTCAGCACCCAGCACTGACTCATTGCCTTCTTCCGCACCAAACTGTTCAGCTAGTTTGTCAGCCGCAGCGTCCCAGTTATAGGCGATCAGTAGATCCATGCCGCGGTTCTGTTCTTTAACGGTGCAGGAACAGGGGCCGGTGATAAAGTCGAGGCATTCTACGAGTAATTCCTGAGTGATACCTGCGCCGATGTAGGGTGGCAGGACACGGCCGCGTCCAAAAATGGGGAACACCATGGGCTTGTCGATTTCCGGCAGGCCATCTTCCACGGCAAAGAGAGTGCGAATCAACCATTGTTCCGCAGCGTCATCACGTTGGATCACATGCAGGCCAACTTGGGGTTTGGCCGATTTCGCTTTCCCTTCTTCCGGAGTTTCCCCGGGGAGCGCCGTTGCCAAGGGAAGTTTTCCTGACGCGATGCCAGATGCAAGTTGTTGTACTACCTCTCGCGCACGTTTCGTTTCTGCAGGATCCTTGCCTTCGAGCAGCACCAGGACACCGGCTTTTCCTGTTTCCAACTGTTGTGCGATCGCAGTTCTGGCGGGTGAATGCGTCAGTGCCTGGAGCATTGCGGTGTCCAGCGCGCCGGAAATAATAATGCCCTCATCCTGCCTGCGGTCGCGCGAAGGTGGCGCCCAGATCAGGTACGAGGGAAGTGGTTTGGGATCTCCGGATTTCCAGAAACGGCGGACGTCTGGCGGTACGGTTTTGAGATCCGGGTCGCGCGCTACATCGATCGGGATCAAACTAATATTTGCGGCGGCTTCAGGATTTACTGACATGGTTTCAATCAGGTCGTGAAGCGAGCGATCGGTGTCAGTCACGGGTTGGTCATGGAAATAGTAGACTTCGTAGGGTGCCGGGTTCCAGCGATACATTGCATAGCGGTAAACCGGTGTATCACAGGCTTGAGTACTGGCAGCGAGCGCAAGCCAGACCGCCGCGAATACGGCCAGTCGAGTACCGTACTGCAGGTAGCAACGGCCCACAGCAATGGTGCGCCAAAACAGGGCGTCTGTAGAGTTGTTCATTGTTCGGGTGCTCCATGACCTCAACAAAATTTGCGTCGGTGGCAACGCATCTGGCAGTACAGGTCGCCGTACTGCTAGTCGATTGGCACGTGTCCTGTTGAACGGGTCGCTGGCCGAACGGACGGATAGGGACAGGACGGCCTTCGATTCTACTCGTGTTGAAGTTGTGTTCTTTCCGGTGGTTGACAGGGATGGGTTCGCTTGACTGTCAGACTAGCGATCCGTCAGATCGTTCAGGATAACGTGGGCCGACAGTCTCCTGTGCATGCATTAAGATAGCAGGCGAGCATTCCAGGATGC
>CAZITS010000280.1:0-6914 GCA_964542185.1 uncultured Pirellulaceae bacterium | reverse complement strand
GCTCCGTCTTGTTGGATCGCACACCCCCACCGAGGCCGCGCGACGGTGGCTCCCGATGGCGCGACAAACGGGTTTGGTGCGCATCTGGTCGACGTTGAAGTTGATCCGGACACTGGGAAAACCACGATCTTGCGTTACACGGTGATTCAGGACGCCGGTAAAGCGATTCACCCAAGCTACGTCGAAGGGCAAATGCAGGGTGGCGCCGTCCAGGGAATTGGCTGGGCTCTGAACGAAGAGTATTTCTTCGATGATCAGGGGCAGATGAAGAACGCCAGTTTTCTCGACTACCGGATTCCGACGTTCCTCGATGTACCGATGATCGACACGATCATTGTTGAAGTTCCTAACCCGGATCACCCGTACGGAGTGCGTGGTGTTGGAGAGACGCCAATCGTGCCACCCCCGGCAGCGATTGCCATCGCGATTCATAATGCGGTTGGTGTTCGAATGACCGAATTGCCGATGTCGCCGCCGAAGCTCTGGAAGGCGATCTCTGGTCAATCCTAGTGCCAGCGCAGTGCTTGGACAGCAGATTCAACAGGATGTTGCTGCGTCGTCCGAGTCTCAACTTGTGCTATAGATTCGCTCGCTCGTCAGGTGTGACTATAGTAGCGATAGGGGCGGGCACTGCCATCGTGTGCCTTGTTTTGCCGGGGCTCGGGCACCGTCGAGGGTTAGAAACGGGGCAACTCGCTTGCAGGTGTGCGCCCAGAGGTTACATGGTCTTACCGACAGGGGATTGAACAGATGGCCACCTTTACCTCACCTGGACCACTCGTGACGACGTGGTTCATAGCGGCAGTGACGATACTGATGCCACTCTGCCTGGAGGCTGCGGACCCGATTGAATACACGGTTCGCTTTACGCAAGCCAGGAATCACTATGCAGATGTCGAGATTGTACTTCCGACAGGATGTCGGAACACCATCGAAGTCACTATGGCGACGTGGACGCCGGGGTCGTATTTGATTCGAGAGTACGCGCGCCACATCGAAGGATTGGAAGCGTTTACCGCAGATGCGAAACAGCAATTGGCCATTGAGAAACGCAACAAGCATGTGTGGGAAGTGGAGACGCAAGGGCAGGAGACAATTCGCCTCAAGTATCGTTTGTATTGCCGCGAAATGTCGGTGCGAACCAATTGGGTTGACCAGGAGTTTGCTGTTCTCAACGGTGCGCCAGCGTTTCTTACACTGCGCGGTGCAGAGGATCGGCCGCATCGTGTTTACCTCAAATTGCCTCCTGCCTGGAAGCGTTCCATTTGTGCGCTGGAATTATTGCCGGGAGATGATCCGCATGCGTACCTGGCAAAGAATTTTGACGAGCTAGTTGATTCGCCGATCTTGGCTGGTAATCCCACCGTATTTCCTTTCCGAGTAGGGGAGCGTGAACACTGGTTAGTAAACCAGGGTGGCGATGGCCTGTGGGATGGCGCGGTTGCAGCGCGGGCTGCCGCAAAGGTGGTGGAGGAGCATCAGCGGATGTGGGGCTCGGTCCCCTACCCTCGCTATGTTTTTTTTAATCTCGTGACAGAGAGCCGTGGTGGCTTGGAGCATGACAACAGTACTGTGTTGATGACGAGCCGTTGGAATTACGGGAGACGGAAAGACTATCTGGATTGGCTGGCTTTGGTGAGCCACGAGTATTTTCATACCTGGAATGTGCGACGGTTGCGACCACGCGAGCTTGTTGAATACGACTATACTCGCGAAGTCTATTTTCCCACGCTGTGGATCGCCGAGGGAATTACCAGTTATTACCAGGATCTGGCATTGGTGCGAGCAGGCGTGTGCACTCAGAAAGAGTACTTCGGGCGGCTCTCCAGGATTATTGAGTCGGTAAGAAAAACTCCCGGACGTCTGGTGCAGTCTTTGAGAGATTCTTCGCACGACACTTGGATCAAGTTTTATCGACCAGACGAAAATTCCGGCAATGCTCGAATCAGTTATTACACCAAAGGCGCGGCCGTTGCATTTTTGCTGGATGCCAGGATTCGTCAGCTCACGGATGGTGAGAAGTCGCTCGATGACCTGATGCGAGAACTTTATCAGCAGCATGCGGGGAAGCGAGGCTATTCTTCGCAGGAGTTTCGCGAATTGGCGAGCCAAGTGGCGGGGACGGATCTCAAGGAGTGGTTCCGGCAGCATGTCGATCTGCCCGGAATGCTCGATTTCAGCCCGGCGTTGAAGTGGTGGGGCTTGGAGTTTCGTCCGGAAAAGAAAGGTCCGGACGATGGAGGCCCGACCGCCAAGAAATCGAGTCCATGGTTTGGTGTGTCGACAAGAGCACGGGACGGGCAATTGCTGGTATCGCGCGTGGTACGTGACAGTCCAGCTTATCGCGCGGGAGTGAATGTCGATGACGAACTTGTCGCGTGGGATGGTTTTCGCGTGCGCGCCGCCAATTGGGGAGAGCGACTCAAACGGTACGAACCTGGAGACACCAAGGAGGTCCTGGTCGTGCGCCGTGGCAAGGTGATGAAATTTGATGTGACGTTGGCTGAAACACCCCGCACATCATGGCAGCTGCAGCCGATCCCCAAAGCAGCGCCACAGCAGCAGCAGCGTCGCTTGGAATGGCTCGACCCGAATGTTCAGAACGCCGACGAAGAGTCGGATTCTTGAATTGGATTACCAGTCCTCCCATGCCTGCTCTTCGTCAGGTGAGGCATCTTCTTCGACCAGATCACACTTGGGTAAAGCATTGATGAAGAGTCGACCGTAGGGTTTTGTGGAAATTCTGGGGTCGAGGAGTACGACTATTCCATTGTCCCTGCGGGTTCGGATTAAACGTCCGAATCCTTGTCTTAACTTGATGATTGCTTCGGGAAGCTGGTAATCGCGGAACGGGTTGCCTCCGGCAGCACGTATGGACTCTAATCTTGCTTCCAGTAACGGTTGGTCTGGAACACTAAACGGCAATCGTGTGATGATGACGTTCTGCAGTGCGCTGCCGGGAACGTCGACCCCTTGCCAGAAGCTGTCGGTCCCAAAAAGTACGGCCCGAGGGTTATCCTTGAAACCGTCCAGTAGCTTTTGCCGGGGTATGTTGTCCGCCTGGCTGTAAATCGCCATATCTTGTTCTGCCAGCCACGGTGTCAGTGCGGTCGCGCACTTGCGTAGCATCTCGTAACTTGTAAACAAGACAAAGGCATGTCCATCTGTACGTGCGACATAACGTCTGATCATGGCGCAACAGCGTTCATGGAACGCGTCTTTTTCCCGGTTGGGGTCTGGCATATTGCGGACGACTATGAGTTGGACCTGTTTTTCGTGATCGAAAGGGCTGCCTTGTCGCTCCGTGATACACTGGGTAAGCCCAATGCGTGATTTGAAGAAGTCGAATGAGTCGTTTTTCCCAGTTGCCAGAGTAGCGCTCGTCATGATGACAGACCGAGTCATGTCGAACAGGTGTTCACGCAATTGTGGTCCCACATCAATTGGCGCCGCGGCAAGACGTATACGAAGTTGCTGACGAGATCGAGCACTCTCCAGCCAGTAGACACTTTCTGTCAGTTGCTGGGTGCGCCAGGACTCGATGTCACCACAAAGTGCCATCAGGCGGTCGTGACTTGAGACCACGTCCTGTCGGTCACTTTCGTCGTCGAGTCGCTCCGCGTAGTCGCGTAGCATCCGCGCTAATTGCTCGAGTGGCCCAGACAACCGGTTGCGGACAATTTCTGGCTTCAGGACTCGGCCGTTGCCACCGGGACGCGCTTGCAACCACTCATGGAGTTCGACGAAAAACTCTTCGGCACGACGCTTGCAAAACAGAACCTGCTCTTGTTCCTGGGCAAGCTGATGGTGGACAAGTAGCCCCTTGTTGGTGCGTTCGTTATAGAGCCGATTGAGAACGTACCGTACTTGACCAGATGAGATACCCAATCCCAAGTGGTCGCCGGCGACCGATTCCAGCGTGTGGGCCTCATCGAGGATGATCGCGTCATAATCTGGTAGCAGACTGACACCGACCCGGCGCAACGCCAGGTCACTGAACAGAAGCGCGTGATTGACAATCAAGATTTGCGCGTTGTAGATGCGACGTCGAGCCCGAAAGTAGAAGCACTGGTCATACGTCGGGCATCGTTTTCCCAGGCAATTCCCACTGTCACTGGCAACCTCGTCCCAGACCGCAGAGCGTGGCTGTGTTTCGAGATCGCTCAAGGACCCATCTCGCGAATCTTTTGCCCAGTTGCGGACACGTTGTAATTCGTCCAGCTCGTCGTCTGATTGTAGTAACTGGCTGGCGCGTGACATGGCCGTCCCGAGACGTCGGCGGCTGAGATAATTGCGACGCCCTTTTGCCAGGACGAAGCTGAATTCGCGTGGAATCACACTGTTCAGCAGTGGCAGGTCTTTGTGGACTAGTTGTTCCTGCAAACTGATAGTGTGAGTGGAGATGATGATACGTTTATTCGTGTTCCCGTTCGCTTCAGCGTTTTCCTGCGTAGCTGCCAGGATCGCGGGGACCAGGTAGGCGAAACTCTTTCCGACACCGGTTCCAGCTTCACTGATCAGGTGATGCCCCTCATGCAGGGCTGCGGCAACTGCTTTTGCCATTTGCCGTTGCTGTGGCCGCTCTTCGTAGTGCGGAAGTCGCGCTGCAATGCGCCCTTCAGGTCCCAGGATATCGTCAGGTGTGAGCATGGGCAGTTGGTTGTGGTCGTCAGGCGGAAAGCTTTATTGTGGGTGAACTTGACCGAATCGACCAGGGATTGGCTGGTCGGTGCGTCATGCAATTTTCTGGCGCGACGAATGGAGCAAGCCGCAAAGGTATCTGCAGCAGATTGTAGATGCGTACGCTGTCCACGTCAGGATCAGGCATGTGCCGCAGATTTTAGCGTTGTCGAGAGGCCGGCTGGGGCCTGGGGCAGTCGGTCGGCAGAGGGGCCAGGATCGGATGTGCCAAATGGAGGGGAAGAACTGCCAGATTTGCGAAGAAATGAATGCCGCTATGCACGGCGGCCAATGGTCGCGAGCGCCCCTGTCGCTCAAGCGTTTCGTCTTCAAAGTAAAGTGGGTAATGATAGAGCGCTGGTGCTTTCCAGGAGAATCGGATTGGGGTCTTGGAGTTCCGGCGCGCGCTGAGCCGGTCCTGGAAGCGCTGCGCGGGGTCGTCGATTTCTACATTGGCAGGTATCGGTCCGGGCCCCGGCGCGATATCGACGTCAATCTCGTGAATCGGCCCTCGTCCTGTGCGCCAGCGAGTGCCGGATGCGGCGGGCCTGCGTTTCCCACGGACCGACGTTTGAGGCGACGGACTGCTTTCATTTCCGCGTTGAACTAAAACAGCAACGCCCTCCTGGGCTGTCGCCAGGGATCCCACGACGGGGAGATTTGCGACGACAAGCATCGCCGTGATTGCCGGTAAGAGAGAGAGGTTTTGTCCCAAGGTACACATCTATCGTTGATTCTTTCAACGGTCACCAGGCGGTTGGCGAGTTACGATTAGATTCGATCGCAAACCAGGTAGCTTGTATGTAGGGTGTCCTTCGGAGAGGCAGGATGTTTGGCTACAGCGTATTCTACCTTCGTTCAGGCGATCGGAGCCTTACCATTGTTACAACCGTCATATGTTACCGAGGCGATGTATCTCCCCTGGTTTGCAAGGAGGCCCCTGATTCCTCGGGCAACATTTATCCGGACGATGTATCGTCCGCGCGGGAGGTGGCTTGTGCGAGGCGTTTAAGAGCGCTGAATTGCTCATTTTCACCGAGTTTTGCCCGCCGTACTGCTTCGGTGAGGATGTGAATGTTACGGTCGTAGCCTTGGCGGTCTACTGGAAACGGCGTGCCATCCTTGCCCCCGTGGGCAAAAGCGTAATCTGCCCACTTGGGTGTGTCCCGGGCTGAGTGGCTGGGATCGCGATGCGAAACGGGATTCTGGAAAATAACCTCTGCAAGCAACGCCAGACTGCGAATGGTGGCGCCGCCAACTCCTTGCGTTCCTAACAGCGTGGCAAAATCCTGGGGATGATTTTCGTGGGCTCGGATCACCAGTTGCCGCAGACGCGGCAGGTTTGCGTCGCGTGGTAGCAGCGGATGACGCTGCGGTGCAAAAAGGGTTGGTCCCTCGGTGAGACGCTCGATTTCCGCGACGACCCAGTCCGGGTTTTGGCGGGCCAATTCGGCACAATTTTTTCGATTCCCGTGTGCTTCGTGAGCGACCATGTTCAACATGGATTTGCGGGCTGTCAATCGATCGGATACGGAATCCTGTCTGGCCAGATTTTGTACTGCCTGGTGCGGTTCCGAGACAAAGTCTTTGACGGTTTCGCTAAGCCAGTGATAGCGGCGCGCCCAGCCACTTGAGGTGTTCATTCCTTGTTGTACGACGCACCATTCTCCGGCGACAGTAAAGAAGAAAACGTGGTGATAGAGATCGAAGCCATCCTGCACCGCAGCCGAGTCGACTTTGGCGCTCATTCGCGACGCGGAGACGAGTTGTTCGCCGTTGGTAATGGCCAAGCGCTCGGCCGCGTCGGCGATCTCCCTGGGAGTCTTGCGGCTGGTGCTACCCTTGCCGCCGGCGACCAGGATTCCCAGGTCCTGTCCAATCTCTCGTGAGGCTTCCTTCAACGCGCCACAGGTAACGGTGGTGAGTCCACTGCTGTGCCAATCAAAACCGAGGACACATCCAAACGTCTGGAACCACCAGGGATCAGAGAGGCGGCGGAGCAATTCTTGCTCGCCAAATTCTTCGACGATAGCCGTTGCGATGCCACCGGCCAATCTGGTCATCCGGCGAAACAACCACGGCGGCGCCTTGCCAGTGTGTAGTGGGAGTTGAGCCATGCGCCGTTTCATGGACGCAAGTATAGCCGGTTTCCTGAAAAACAGCTGCGCTGACTCCAGCTCAGGCTATGGGGGCTTTTGTGCGCACGTAGCACGCAAGTGAATGCAGAGCCGGTA
>CAZITS010000279.1:0-6925 GCA_964542185.1 uncultured Pirellulaceae bacterium | reverse complement strand
ATAGCTACTGGCAACATCTATTGCGAGAAGACGCAATTCTTGCGTCGCGGTTGACTGAACAATCTCGAGTAATGTTGCCCCGGCACGTGAAAAACCTGCGTACCGTAACACCTCGAGGCAATCACGCCGCAGCGGCAGCGTAGCTTGACTATCCCGGGCCGTGGATGCGATCCGCTCTAATAACGCAGCCAAACGCCGTCCTGTCGATCCGTTCTGATCAACCAGCTCCGCAATCACCGCCGCAAATGAACCACTTCTCCAAGCAATACCCCGTCCGAGGTCCTTCAATACGATTAACTGCCGCACAAACAACTGTGGCGAGGAGGATGATTTCAACACGGAGTCTAACACCTGCTGAATCTCGGATTCTTTGCGACGGGCACCGATCAAATGTGCCAGACCTCCAATGAGATCCCTGACTGACTGACTGTCCTCCTCGCTACCGCGGCGCTGCAGCAGTTTCAACAACATCGGTTCAGCGTATTCTCCGGTCGCGCTCAAGACAGCCAGCCGTGCCCAAGAATCAGCCTGTTCGTGCAAGGCAATACGTTCCAGAGCTGGAACCTTCTGCGCAGTATTCCCTGACTCGCCCAAAGACAACGCGACCTGAAACCGCACTCGTGCATCTGAATCACTCGCAAGATCAACCACGCGCCGGAGCACGACAGGCGAGTCTTTCAGCCACCGTTCCGCCAAACGCACCCCTTGTTCGCGAACGCGCGGATGACGATCAGCCATCGCTACCAGAACGTCCTCAAGCGCAAGTCGCTTGATACCGTCCAGCGACCACAGTGCATGGCACCGCGCCGTCGCAGTGTCACCACCGCGCAGCATCGCTCTCAAAACTCGATCTACCGTGCCGTCCTGACGCTCGTACAGTAAGCGTGCCGCCGTCTCACGCCACCAGGCATTGGAGGCTGTGAGCATTTGAACCAGTTCAGTGGTAGAACGCGATTTCAAACCACTGGACCCAAATCGTTTTCGCGCCGCGGTTGCAGCTGCAGCCGCAGAGTTGTCGTGGACAACTCGATAAATCCGTCCCAGGTCGTTGCCCGCCTGCAGCGGCAACTTTTGACTTACTTCTTCAGGGATCCAGTGTGGATGTTCGACCACGGCACGATACATATCAACCACATAAAGAGCCCCGTCAGGACCAATCGTGAGATTAACCGGCCGAAACCAATCATCCGGGCTGGCCAGGAATTCGACTTTGGGGCGGGCTCGACGAGACCGAAATACCGCACCATGTGGTTCCAGAATTCGACGGTGGACCAGGTTGCCCGGGGGCTCGCACACGAAAATGTTATTGAGATATTCAGCGGGCAATGCGCTACCACGATACACTGTAACGCCACAAGCGGCTGTGATTTGTCCCGCATGATCAGAGTACGCAGTCCAGTTCCTGGAGAGTGAGAAGACCTCGGCTGCTGCGCCAGCTGGAGTCACGTCGTAGGTCAACGCTGGCACTTGCAGTAGTGGCGCGCGGTCGGGATAACGACGCTGCAACACAATCTGTTTGGTTGCATTGCGGTTAGTGCAGACAAAACGGTTCCCGAAATTGTCGTACGTCAAGCCAAACTGCCCGCTACCAGTCACTGCGCCATAGTCGCCCGTCAGGGGATCGAAACGAAAATCACGACCGGAAATAGAAACCGGTCGAGCGGGCGTGCCATCCGCTGCGGGACGACCAACAATTACCCCGTCTCGCAATCCATTGGCGATGTAGATTCGATGATCCGGGCCAAGTGTCGGATGATTGGCACGCAACTGTTCGTTTTTCTGTGCGAATCCAGAGAACCAGGTCTCCCGGGTATCTGCCTTGCCGTCTCCGGTTGTGTCACGAAAATACACCACCTTCCCGGCTAAGGTGACAAATGCCCCACCTTTCCAGAGTTGCAGTCCGGTCGCAAACAATAACTGGTCGACAAAGGTGCTGGCCGTCTCAAAACGCCCGTCTTGATCTCGATCTTCAAGGATGCGGACTCGTGACTTCGGCACCTCATTCGGTCCGGGCCCACGGGGGTAATCACTCATCTCTACGGTCCAGAGACGCCCCTCTTCGTCAAACGCGATTGCTACCGGATCGATCACCTGTGGTTCCGCGGCTACCAACTCTACACGCAGCCCCGGCGCGACGTTGAGGTGACGGAGCGATTCCTCCGGTGAAAGCGGACTCTGAATCGTTGCGTTTGCTGTTTTGTCTTCCCCGAACACCATTGGCCCGCAGTATGTCACCATTAAAACAATAATGGGACACATCAAGTACAGTCGTGTCATGATTGCTCCTCGAACTGGACACATCCGGTGCTGGTGTCCACACTCTGCTGGCGCGTTTCCCAATAACATCGCTTTGCAGACAGTGCGGCTCACGTGGTCCAGCACAGGTTTCCCTGCCAACGCCTTTGCTCACTCAAACCAACACTTTCAATGATGTGATCTACCTGGTCGCGGTAATCTCGATCTGATCGATGACTCCGTGAAACCCGTTGGACACGCGGCTCTCTCGCCATCTCCCTCCAACAGTATTGCGTATTTCCCAATCTGGCTGCGCGCCCTGGTTAAAGGCAATAGGATGGCCATCACTCGCATCGGTAATCCAGACTTCATGTTGACCGTCCAGAATGAGCCCAATCTGCATCACTTCCGGGTCCTGACTGGGACGCCGGACGAACACCAGGTGATGAAATTTGCCGTCGGCTACCAGCTGCGGCAACTTCAGACGCTGCATTGCGCTGCTGCCTCCCATCACGTTGCACCATTCAGCAGTCACATGTCCAGAAGAACTGACGGACATACCCGCGACGTTGGGCAATTGACCATCACGGTAACAGTGTGCCCGCGACCAACTTGAAAGACGCAGGATCGTACCTGATTGCGAAACGCTGTGCGCAGCTGCAACACCACGTTCCGATACGTCACGCGCAAGCTTGAACCAGGCGCCCAAGGTGAACGTGGTCCACGGGCCCAGGTCCGCCGACCGGTCGGAAAATTGCAGTGTCTCCTGTCCAGTAAATTGCACCGCTTTCTGGTTTCCCGGGACTAACGCTGGTATGTCTCTTGTATAAGACGGCGAGTGATCGGACACCGACGCGAGCCAGTCCCACGACTGACCGCCGTACGACTCTTCACGTACCTTATCCCAGGCCAGTTCATAGGTCATTTTGTAGCGAGTCCCGTCGAACAACCTGCCCCTCCCATCCTGACTAGCGGGTTGCCTGTCTGATTCAAAATCAAAACGCACGACTGCGCGGTCGGATGGCAATTCTCCTACCTCGTACAGATGTACATCCATGGGAGCGAAATCATCGACAATCTGGCCTTCGACAATCCGCGCCTCTCGCCCTTCAGAGAGAACACGTGCGACACCGCCAGCCACCCGGGGGTGCAGTGAAATTTTCACTTGATCGAACCGAGTCAAACTGCCGCTGTTGACAGCGATAATGTAACTCTTCTTCTGTCCCGGAAGGTATTTCTGCATGACGTGGACACCCACATCATAAGGTCGCCCCCACCCAGGATGCGGTTCGGTAACGAGTGGTGTTACGATCTGTGTACCGTTTTTCTCCGGTAAACTGAGTACAGGCTGGAGCGTCGCGATCTCCAAACACACCTGACGTATACTTTCTGCCAGGTCAGGTGCCGATTCGTGAATAAAATCTCGCCCTCTCCCATTCTGGTATCGAAACCACTGGACACCACGTGCGCCCTCAACAATGGCCAGGAACGCCGTCGCCCGGTTTTCCCGAGGTGTGGGATAAATAAACCTCCGACCCGGTTGCATGCCCGTTGCGTCGCTGGAATCGAATCCTTGCAACAAACACCACACCGGTCTCTCGGGACGATTAGATTTCGCTACCGCCACCATCATCTGACGCACATAGTCCTGGACCCAGGCAACCGGCTTGCGTCTCAGGATATTGGCTGAAGCACCGACGTAGGGATCAACAACCCAAATATCGATTTCATTGACTGCTCTAATAAACTCAGTCCAGTGGCGCGGCGCAGGCTCAGCAGGCGCCAAAACGGTTAGCGCCAGACATCCCGGGTGCTTCTTTTTGTAGTTGCGTGCCGTAACATTGAGATCGATCGCGCCTTGTTTGCGGGCGGCGTCAGTGCGGAGATTCATCAACGGCTCATCGTGTACATTGCGTGCGAACTCCTTCATTAAATTAACATCAGGCTGCCCCGTAACATCGCCGTAGTCCCGCAAATAAAAGAAGGGGTTCGCACCGCTACGATTCACGATACGACACCCCGTGAGATAACTATAAAACTGCCCAACATAGACTTCCTGGGCGGCCCACCAGCCCGCTGCAAACACAGGTTTCCCGTCAAACACCAGGTTCCCGTGTTTGTCGATTCGGACGTCCGAGAACACCTGGCACGGCGCTGAACGAATCGAAAGGGCAAGCAGAACAAGTACCAGCAGAGATCGGGAAGTCGTTTGCATCATCAAGATTTTTATAGCCTTTGCAGGGGACCCGGCCAAACACTTGAGCTTGCCGGTAATCCCACCCGCAAGCTCTCCTGGCCAGATTAGCCGCTACTTTCAGACGAGTCCATGCTGGGCCGCATTCCCGTCGTCGGCATGAAGCTGTCGCGATACGCCTGCGGGTCAATACGGCAATCGATCAACGTCGCACTCGGAGCATCCCAGGACTGTCGCAGCGCTGCTGTATACTCCTCCGGTGTTTCAACAACGACCCCATTGAGACCAAGTGTTCTAGCGATGCTGGCAAAATCTACCCGCTGTAGCTGCAAGCCGTAATCCGGCAAGCCTTGAAACCGCTGCTGCGCGTGGATCGTACCCAGTGCCCCGTCATTCATCACAATCAACGGTGCCACAACACCAGCGCGGGAAAACACTTCCAGCTCTCCAAGTCGCATTAACGCGCTGCCATCTGTAGTAAAACCGACCATCGGGCGCAGTGGGCAGGCCAGCTTTGCACCCAACAGCGCAGGAATCGTTAAACCCATCGTACGCCCGACTGTAGAACCAAAGAACGTATCCGGAACCACTACTGGCCAGAGATGCTCGAGCATCGATTGAAACACACCCGTCTCCGCAAACAACAGGCCATCGCCCGGCAGTTTTTCGCGTGTGATTGCAATCACATCCTGAACAGCAAATTGTGCCGCTGGCGGGCGGGCAAATCGTGGTGCCGCCGCAGCACGCAACTCGGCAATTCGAGATATCGGGAAGCCCTCCCGGTTCTGCCTCCGGGAAAGACGCTCCACGGTTGGCGTCAGGCGTCCGTCCACTCGCCATTGTGGAGTATCACTGAGCGCTGCAAACTGTGGGCGAGCAACCAACTCACAAACCGGCACATCACTATCCCAACGGGCTTCCTTCATGCGACCATCTGCCCCAATCACAAGCACTCCATCGGCTTCTTCCAGGAACGACCGATAGAGCGTGTGTGGTGGCGCGGTACCAATGTAAACACACCCAAAGCGCGGATGCATTTCGGGAAATACACCGCGTCCGTCCATCGTGACCAGCACCACTGCCTGGAGCGTGTCCGCCAGTTCGACAAGTGCGGCCGTCAACCCTTCCTGGCGCACATCATCTCCCGCAATAATGACGGGTCTTTGAAAGGAAGCCACTGCGTTGCAGAGTGCCTCCACGTTAACAGGGTCAGGCTCTGACAGCCCTGGCGTAGCAACCGCAGCAAAATCAGGATCCGCCACAGAAGTCCCTAGATTGCGAGGAAGCTCTAGTAGTACCGGACCCAAGCGGGCGCTAGAAGCGACCCGAAACGCGTCGTGTACGGTTTGTGCAGCAGCCTGCGGATTAATACGCAGACAGGCTGCGGCCGTGCTCTTGAAAAGTCCTGGATGGTCCGCCTGCTGACCCCAGTTCCCAAAGTCGCCAACAGCAGGACACTCGCAGACGCAAACCACGGGCTTGCGTTCAAACTTTACATTCACTGCACCACTCACCATATTGCCTGCACCCGGCCCTTGAATCCCTATCGCCAGTCCAGCACTGCCAGAAAAATAGCCGTTGTAGGCAGCCGCAATCACCGCGCTGGATTCATGCGCTGTGCTTACAAACTCGACGCCACGACGACGTCCTGCTTCGAGCACGTGCAAGAGGACACCGCTACTGGGTAACCCGAACAAATACCGGACCCCTTCCTCCCATGCTCTGTCGACCAGTATTTCAGGAACTGTTGTCATTTACACTCGCTCCCATTGGTTACCACTCTGTATGGCAGGACTTTGCCAGATTTGCCGGTGCGGCATTAGCACGCGCAGTTCGCAATTGGGCTCACTCGGCTCTGGCAGTACTGTCATCGCAACTGGAACATACGGATTACAAGGCGCACCATCGGTTTCCAGACTGACTGTGGACTATGAGCATCAAACCCACAACCATTTTGTGGTATTGTGCCTGATTCAGGTATTGGCGCAACACCAGGGAAACTGCGCAAGACCAGGCCACACGCAACTCCACCGACTCTGACAATCTTTTACCCTGCAGAAAATATGGACTGGGCACATCTCCATCTCGCTCTCAACCACATTCCTGTGTTGGGCACGCTGTTTGTCGGTCTTCTACTGGCAACGGCGCTCGTCAAGAAAAACCGCGAATTGATGCGACTCAGTCTGATCTGGTTCGTAACCTTGACGCTCGTGTCGATCCCAATCAAGTTTACGGGTGACTTTGCACAACAAGCAACTGCCGACAGTGAATGGCTCCCTGCTGAACTCGTCGCAAACCACGAACAAGCGGCAGACCGGGCAACCAGTGCGATCTTCTTGCTGGGTCTTTTCGCCGCCTATGGTCTGTCCCAATGCCGCGGCAACCGCCCAATCCCGGTCTGGCTGACTGCCGCAATCGCCATCCTCACACTCGTTACCTTTGCACTAATGGCACGCACCGCGAATCTTGGTGGTCAACTGCGACACGAAGAACTCC
>CAZITS010000278.1:0-6931 GCA_964542185.1 uncultured Pirellulaceae bacterium | reverse complement strand
CGGTGTCTTTTATCCGGTTTTTCAGATCGCTGGCGCGGACTGTTGGGAACTGACTGGTCTGACTTCATCAAAGTGACATCTGCTAACCGGTTTTCCACAGCCGCATCTGCGACGTTCAGGAGCCCCTGGCCCACCAGCTGGCGGTGTAGCAATGGTTCCTGAGCAAGTAGCAGCGATGCTTGCTGGATGGCGTGTAGCACAGTTGAATGATCACGCTTACCGAAATAGCTGCCAATCTTTTGCAGACTCAGGCTGGTGTTGTGACGAATCAGGAACATGGCAATACCGCGAGCGCGTACGACGTGGCGTCGTCGACTGGATCCCCGCATGGCACGGATACTGATATTCAATTGGCCGGCAACCGCCGACACGATTGAGCGGACGTCCGGGCGGGGCATCGCGGCAGCGACCGTATCCAGGACTTGTTCCAAGCCAATTGTCTCAGTGCGGCTGCACGTCGCTGCCAGCTGCCGAACATGGTGTTCCAATTGACGTCGCGTACGACACCGGCTGGCAAGTTCATTGGCTGCCGACGGAACCAGGTCAATTTCATGCTCGGCACACAGCTCCTGCACCATTAACTGACGTAGCGAACGGTCAGGATGTACCAGTTGAATGGCCAGGCCGCTGGACATCCGACCAGTCAATTGGGGAATCAGCGGCAGGTCTGGCAAAGCGGCATCAGCTGCCAGCACAAACCAGCGGTCCGACGGTGTTTCGATCAGTCGCAAGAGCTCCCGCTGGGCTTCTTGTTTTCCAGCCAGCTGGGAGAGATCGTCGATCAACCAAAGGGAGCTGGACAGCCGACGCTGGCGAAAGTCGTTCAACTCATCCGTTTCGACAGCGCTGGCATACGAGCGGGCGAAATCCGCAGCGGTACAGTAATGGACCCGGTCGGCTGGTGCGCGGGCCGCCCAGCGTTGGGAAAACTCCCGCAACAGTGAGGTTTTACCTGTGCCGCTGGGGCCAAAGAAAAAAAGTGGGTTGTATTCGGCGCGGGGTGCGTCGGCAAATTCCAGCGCGGTCTGCACAACGAGATTCGCCTGCGCGGAGTCGAGTGAAGGGGCAACGCATGGAGAGTCGGTTGGCCTGAAAACGCCTGGTGGCGGGGTCGGCGGAGCTGCGGTTGGTGGCTCGAGAAGCGTGTTCACGCGCAGTCCGTAAAAGAAGCCAGGCGCCCCCGTAACGCGTGGAAAAACTGGCCGGGCGGGGTGACCCGAATTATAGCGTTTTCGTACCGCCGTGACGACCCGAACGGGCGCGGTTTTTGGCAGGGAGATCACGGCGCAAGTGATTGAAAACACTTACGATACGGTCGACGGCTAGATCGATCTGAAGGTTCGTTGTGTGGACGCTGACGCTGAATCGCAAAGCGGTTTCCAGTAACGCTTCAGGAATGTTCATCGCCCGCAGCACAGGTGACGGGTCCGTCGCGCCGCTGGAACAGGCGGAGCCGGTTGAGCACGCCACACCCGCCTGGTCCAGGGCCAGGAAAAGCAGCTGGCGATCGACTCCCGGAAAGGAGACATTGCTGGTGTGGGGCAATCGTGGGGCGCCGCGGCCATTGATCACGATTTGGGGAATTTGACGACAGAGACTGGCCTCAAACCGATCGCGGGTTAACGACAGTTGCTGGTCGCGCGCATGAACCTCGTCCCGCCAGAGGGCGAGGGCGCGTTCCAGGCCGACTGCCAGGCACACGCTTTCCGTTCCAGGCCGCACTCCCTGTTGTTGGCGCCCGCCCCGCAACAGTGGGTTGATCGCGCGGGTCGAACGTGCCAGCAGTGCTCCGATGCCGACCGGCCCATGTAGCTTATGTCCCGAAAGCGACAGGGCACTGATCCCGAGATCCTGGAAATTGACATCGATTTTTCCAACTGCTTGAACTGCATCGGTGTGCAGATAGACTCCCCGTGCTTTACACAACTGGGCAATTTCCCGCATGGGCTGGAGTACGCCCGTCTCATTGTTGCCGAGCATGATGCTGACCAGCCGCGTTTCGGGTGTCAGTAGCTCGGCCAACTGCTGGCAGCAGACCACACCAGAGGTATTGACACCCAGGCGAATCACTTCAAAACCGCACTGCTGCAATGCGTCTGCCGGTTCCTGGATGCTGGGATGCTCAACGGCGGATACGATAACCCGCCCAGGCGGTGAACCCGCCAGCCCGTGTAGCGCCAGGTTGTTGGCTTCAGTGCCGCCACTGGTGAAGATCAGCTGGTCGGCTGAGCCGGAGGTCCGCCGCCCTCCCAGATGCCCGCAAATCTGGTCCCGCAGACGCTCTAGTTTCCGCCTTGCGCGCTGTCCTGCTGTATGCTGGCTGGCGGGGTTTGCCAGTCCCAGGGCCTGGCAGGTCGCCATTGCCTCGTTTACCTGCGGGTCCACGCGCGTGGTCGCGTTGTTGTCCAGATCAATGATGCTATCGTGGGTTTCCATGGCGGTCGGACTAGTGACGTACATCGAGTGTAGAGGTTTTCGCGCCAGCTGCGTTCCGCAGGTTTCGCTTTCGTTCCTGGAGCAGGGATTGATTTTCCGGATCGATCTTCAGGCCATCCTCGACCCATTGCAGCGCTTGTTGGTGTCGGTTTTTATTCCGGCTGGCGACCGCCAGGTTCAGGTATTCAGATGCCAGAGATGTTTTCAACAGATTCTGCAAACTGGTTGCGTCTGGGGTAGTTGTAGCTAAACGGAATGCCACCGGCACTAAGGCGTACATCTGATTTTGCGCGAGCTGTCCCACGACTGGCCACAACACGGCCGCCAGTTCCGAGTGCTGCTGTGACCAGGTGTACCAGTGCAGCTGGTCTTTGGCGTCCACTGCATCCAGATACATACAAAGAATCAGTCCATCGCCCTCATCCCAGTCCTGGCCGATCCGTTTTACCCGCACAAGATCCCACTGTTTTTTTGCAGGGGACGAGACGACGCCTGGTAGCAAGCGAAGATGGTGCTCCAGATCGTTGGTGATGTCTTGTCGATCGATGGGCCAAACTTGAATCCCTAGCAAGGGAATTTCTACGTATCGGAAACGCCGCCGCTGGAATGTCTGCGGCGAGAATTCTTCCCCCTCGACACGACCATATGTGACGGTACACACCGCCACTACAAACAGCAGGCCGAGACCACCCAACAGGGATACCCCGAAATGTTGCAGGGGCGGAGAATGACGCCAGCGTCGCATGAGGATCGCCAATCGCTGCATGGGTAGCGTCTCGGCCAGAGGAGGATCGTGGATTCAAAACCCATTGGAGGGACAGATTTCGCAGGCCCTTCCAGATTCGACAGCTGGGGAGATAGTGCCCTGTCGAGCGCTCGGGCCGTGGAGCGCAGAAGTACATTCGGCCGCGATTGAATAACGATTTACGCAGTTATAAACTTGTTCTCTTCAGGCCGCGAGTCGGGTGAAACGCAATGACCCGCACCATTGAAGCATATCATAGTCCGGCATCGTAGTCCGGGTGGATCGCGATATGATACGGGCTGGAACTTTTTTGCAGGCTCCCTTTGATACGCTTACCGAGTGGGGTTCCTGGGGGCCGACAGCCCAGCTTCCCCAGCGTAAAATTCGGAAATAGTCAAACACACAGAACAGGAATATTATCCATGATCGACAGCAGATGGGCACTTGTCGCCTTGTGGGGCCTCGCCATGATCTTGCCGACAGAACAGGCACTGGGAGAAGAAACTAACGCGGGAAAACTGCGCGTTTACGTGGGCACGTATACCGGTGGTGAAAGTAAGGGCATTTATGTTTCAGCAATTGATCTCAATAGTGGCGCGATGGATCCCGCGCGGCTCGCGGCCGAGTCGGAAAACCCATCATTTGTGGCGATCCATCCCAATGGCCGCTTCCTGTATGCGGTGAATGAGCTCGTCGAGTTTGCCGGGGAAAAGAGCGGAGCGGTAACCGCGTTTGCGATTCAGCCCGATGGCAGTCTCCAACAAATCAACCAGCAGCCATCACGGGGCGGTGCACCCTGTCACCTGGTCGTTGATCGCGCTGGCCGCAACGTACTGGTCGCGAATTACGTTGGCGGTAATGTCGTGTCCTTGCCGATTCAAAAAGACGGCGGGCTCAAGCCGGCGACGGGTTTCGTGCAGCATCGTGGATCGAGTGTCAATCCACAACGCCAAGAGGGTCCGCATGCGCATTCGATTAACCTGGATGCAGCAAATCGTTTCGCGTTTGCGGCCGACCTGGGACTGGACAAGATTCTGGTTTACCAGTTTGACGGTGCGCGCGGGACGTTGACCCCGCACGACCCTTCTTCCGTATCTGTCAAAGCGGGCGCTGGGCCGCGCCACTTCGATTTCCATCCGTCCGGTAAATTTGCGTACGTGATTAATGAACTCGACCTGACGGTAACCGCATTTTCGTACAGCCCAACGGCGGGTGTGTTGAAGCCCATCCAGACCATTCCCACTTTGGCGAAAGGTGTTCAAGGGCATGGCCTTTCGACCGCCGAAGTGCGCGTGCACCCAAGCGGCAAATTTCTCTACGGCTCGAATCGAGGGCACCACACAATCGTTGTGTATACGATCGATCCCGTCACTGGGAAGCTGACGTATGTTGAGCATCAATCCACTCAAGGCAGCACGCCCCGGAACTTTTATGTCGAACCGACAGGTCGTTACCTGATGGCAGAAAACCAGTCGACCGGGACGGTGGTGGTATTTCGGATTAATCCGCAGACGGGTGAGTTGACTCCAAGCGGCCACCAGCTGGCGGTACCATCCCCAGTTTGCATTCGTACGTTACGACTGCCGTAAACGATTGCTATAAAGGTGCTGGGGGGTGCTAGCGCGGCAGGCTTGCGACGAAATCTGCCGCGACACCTTGCCGGGGTCGCTGGGTAGCGGACAAAATGGGCGGTTCTAATTCTGTATTTTCTTCCTAGGGAATGGCGATGCCTCGTTGTGTATTGGCTTATTCGGGTGGTCTCGACACGTCGGTGATTCTGGGCTGGCTGGTTGACCAGGGATACGAGCCTCACGCGGTTTATGTGGACCTTGGTCAACCTTGCGAAGATCGCGAAGCGATTGTCCAGAAAGCTCGCGATACAGGGGCCGCTAGTTCACGGCTGGTCGATGCCCAGGAACGGCTGTGCCGGGATTTCGCATTTCCTGTTCTCCAGTGGCAGGCGCGTTACGAGGGTGTTTACCTGCTCGGTACGTCGATCGCCCGCCCGCTCATTTCGGAGGTTTGCCTCGAGGTAGCGCGGGAGGTGGGTGCTCAGGCCTATGCCCATGGGGCCACCGGAAAGGGAAATGACCAGTGTCGATTTCAGCTTGCTGCAGAAGCACTGGATCCTGCCGTGGAAGTCATTGCTCCCTGGCGTGACGAGAACTTTCGCCAACAGTTTCCAGGTCGCTCGGAGATGATCGACTACTGCCAGCGCAAGGGAATTGCGGTCAAGGCGACAGCCGCGCAGCCCTATAGCAGTGATGAAAATTGTCTGCACATCAGCTATGAGGCTGGGCAACTTGAGGACCTCAGTGTCAACGGCGTGGAGTTGGTGGAATTTGGAATGACGACCTCTCCCCAGGCCGCTCCCGATCAAATTGAAACGGTGACCATTGCGTTTGAAGCGGGAATACCAGTTGCGGTAAATGGCGATCCGCAAGCGCCCGATACACTAGTCCGTACTTTGAATGAGATCGGTGGACGTAATGGGATTGGTCGGATTGACATGGTGGAAAATCGTTTTGTTGGCATGAAGAGCCGCGGGGTTTACGAGGCGCCCGGTATGACCGTGCTGTATGAAGCCCATCGCATTCTGGAACAACTGACGTTGGATCGGGACCTGGCACATCTACGGGATACATTGGCGCCTCAGGTTGCCGAGCAAGTTTATTACGGGTTTTGGTTTTCCGCGAAACTGGACGCGCTGCTGGCGTTCATTCGAGATGCGCAGAAGCACGTGACCGGAGAGGTGACCCTCAACCTTTACAAGGGAAACATGATGGTTGCCAACCGTAGCAGCCCCTTTAGCCTCTACGACGAGGGGGTGGCTACGATGGAGGGTGGTGGGTCGTACAATCAGACTGACGCGGAAGGTTTCTTGCGCATCCAGGGACTTCCCGCACGCGTGCAGGGACGTGTCATGCCACGTCGTACGTGAAGCGCAGGTGGCCGCTGTGAAAGCGGCTAGAGCGATGCCCCGCGGGTGCCATACCGAAAGTCGCGCTGCCAACCCAGCGGGTTACCACTTCAAACCAAACTGGTCGCCGCCGGTGGGTCGGTTGGTGCCGCCTTTGAGCGGCCCCTCGTGCTTGGGCACGATGGAGTCGCGCAGCGGATCGAGGTCAGCATTCTCTTCTGGTGCGGCTTCTGGTTCGTCGGGCTCGGGAAGGGCTCCCTTCAAAGACAGACCGATGCGTTGGCTGTCCCGGTCGACAGAAAGAACCTTGACTTCGACTTGTTGCCCATCCTGGACAACGCTGTTGACGTTTGCGACACGCTGGTGTGCCAGTTCTGAAATATGAATGAGACCTTCAATCCCAGGTGCCAGGCGGACGAAGGCCCCAAAGGCAGCCACTCGAGAAACCGTCCCGGTGACCACAGAATTTACGACAACATGCTGGTCCACGTCATCCCATGGATTCTGCAGCAATTCTCGATAGGCGAGTCCGATCTTTCCCGATTGGGGATCGATCTTGGCGATGCGAACCTGAATTTTCTGGCCTTCTGTCAAAACATCGCTGGGATGATTCACACGATCCCAACTTAATTGGCTGATGTGAACCAACCCGTCGATCCCGCCCAGGTCGACAAACGCGCCAAATTCACGCAGGCTGCGCACGATCCCTTCGCGCTCCTGTCCGACTTCAAGTTCGGTCAGCAGTTGCTCCCGCGCCGCCTCCCGCTCGCGTTCCAGAAAGGCGCGGTGGCTGAGCACCAGCTTTTTGCGACCAGGATTCGATTCGTTTA
>CAZITS010000277.1:3237-6950 GCA_964542185.1 uncultured Pirellulaceae bacterium | reverse complement strand
TGACCTGCTGCGCGCAAAAAAAGGCACCTCGTTCACTGAGCGAGGTGCCTTTTTGATCAATCCGATCTACAGCCCAAATATTAGCGGTTCACACCCGTGGGGCTGATGGTTGTCCGAGCCGGAGCAACCGGCGTTTGCAGTGATGTAGACGGCTGCAACGCACCTCCCGTACTACCTGGTCGATACTGACCAGCGGTCGGCGCCCAGGGCGTTGACGCGGAAGCCGGCTGCGTCAAGTTTTGACCTGTCGCAGGGGCTGTGATTGCCCGACTACCTGTGGCAGTCGCAGCGGGCGCTGTAGCTGATGGGGCGGTGGCCGTATAGGCGGCTGCCGCACCAGTCGATTGGTAGCTGGGAGTGGGAGCCGGCGCGTAACCGCTATTTGCGGAAGCGGTTTTTTGATAACCGCCAGGGCTACGCCGGTAAGCCCCCGGTGCCGTCGCCGTGGTACCGGGTGAAAGAGCGCTACCCCGCAATGACGACGGGCTGTTCATCGACGCGTTCATCGAGCGGGGAGTGGGCGCGGTCACCGATGACTGCGTAGTGTACCCAGGAGTTGCCGGCGCGGCTGTCGCTGGCTGAGTTCTGTAACCAGGGTTTGTCGGCTGGTACCGCGGTGTGGTCGTTGATGTGGCACCCGTCGATGTGCGCCCATGGGGTGCGGGCTGGCCGGTAGTCGCCTGCTGACCCGCAGCACCACTTTGGGGATAGGGACTTGCCGCCGCGGTCGTACCATAAGCGCCGGTACTCGGTCCGGAACCATAAGTATTCGCGGCAGGCCTTGCACCGTACGCGCTGGTGGAAGCTCCTCGCGTGACTGGTGCATACGGGTTGGTGGCGGTTGCGTTGGTGGCTGGCGTGTACGGGCTGGCCGTCGTCCCGTTAGCAGCCGGGGTGTACGGGCTGGTGGCGCGGGTCGCGGCAGTCGCCGTGTAGGGGCTGCCAGAAACGGTCGCACTTCCGGTTGCCTGCTGGCCAGCGGCGGCCGTTGCAGTTGGTGTTGCAGCGGAACGCGTTGGGTACGCTTGATAAGGATTATTCGCAGCGGTTGGCGTAGCAGCGGGTGTACTCACAGGCTTGGGGGTCGCTGCGTACGAGGGAAGCGGGGTCGCCTGAGTACTGGCCGCCTTCGTATCTTTACTGCCACCGAACCAACTCGGTGTCTGGCAACCTGTCAGTGAACACCCCGTACCGATCAGCAGAATCGCTGCCAGTGTGGACCTTGAATTCAATACTCGCATGACAACTGAGCCCTTATTTTTATTGAGCCACCAAAGACTCGCGGCATCCTGTTTTTCACCCAATACCGCGTTATGAACAAATTGAACTTCAGCCAATGGTTGGACGTCTGTTCCGCCAGATGGACGCACCAACGATCCCACACAAACCATTTCGGCTTACAGATCCGTACAAATGAAACAATCCCTAAAGATTCACCAAACCGATCAACCGCACCTGATGGGTGGACTGGCTAATTCGGCGAATCAACAGAAGGCAGCGGGATATTAGGGAGGGTAAAAGCTCCAGTCAATGTCAATTCAGGTTAGCCGCCCCGTCGCGACGCCAGCACTGACATCACGCTGGGCACCAAGGCATCCGCTCGGCGAAACTCGCTAACTCACCTGCAGACAATCGCAACCCAGGACACGCACCAGACCCACCAGCGGCAGGGCAGCGAGCGGGCTATCAGGCAGGCTACGAAGACCAGCCGCCCATTGCGTCCGCAGGTTGACAACCCATGCGATTCTGGGAGGATCGCCACGAAACAGACAAGTAGTGCTGCGCGGTAGCACTGGGAACCAGAAATTCCTGGTGTTTTGTTTCGACATCAGCAAACAGACCGTACGGTCCGTGACAAAACGGGTCACTTGGGTAATCCTGTCATCCCGTGGTGAACACCGCGGTCACGCTGTGAGTGCGGATACCTTAAGGTTCTGAGATCAACCTTGAACAAATACAGAATCTGAGATGACCAATGACACAACCAGGACCGATCGTCTCACTGCTGCCAGGTGCCACCGAGATTTTATTCGGGCTCAACCTCGCAGAACGCGTTGCTGCAGTCAGCCATCAGTGTGACTTTCCGGCCGCGGTAGAAAAACTTCCGCGGGTGACCACCTCTCGAGTCGACAGCCAACAGGCCAGTCTCGACATCGACAGACAAGTCCATTCATGGGCCACGCAAACCACGGCTCTGTATCGCCTCGACGAAAAGCGAATCCGAGCCCTGCAGCCAGGCCTGATTATCACGCAGGCACACTGCGATGTGTGCGCCGTGCGTTACCAGGACGTCGAACACCTGGTGCATAGCTCACCTGAATTGCAACACACCAGGCTACTCGCGCTGCAGCCAACACGACTTCCTGAAATTCTGGCCGACATTCAGCGCGTCGGTGAGGCCACAGCAACACAAACCAGAGCCGAGCGCTGGCAAACACGGCTGCAGCAGCGATTAGAGACCATCCACAATCTGGTCCGTAGGACCAGTCGACGCCCCCGCACGGTCTGCGTGGAATGGCTCGATCCCCTGATGCTGGCTGCCAACTGGACTCCAGATCTGATCGAAGCCGCGGGCGGCGAAAATGGCCTTACGCAGGCAGGTCATCACAGTATTTACAACAACTGGGAAGATGTACTGGCATTTAATCCGGACGTCCTGCTGATTGCCCCCTGTGGACTCGACTTGCCACGCACGCTGACAGAGCTGCCACAATTCACTGCACAACCGGGATGGGCCTCCCTGAAAGCCGTGCGACAGAGACAGGTCTTCGCACTGGACGGCAACACCTATCTGCATCGGAGCAGTCCTCGCATCGTCGAAACGATTGAACTCCTGGCACACCTGTTACACCCCGATCTCTGCCCAGCTCCGGGCAACCTTTCCGGCGGGCAGCCCATGTGGCAACAGATCTGATCCCAAACACTTCAGGCCGGGTACGACTCGGATTAATCGATCAACCAGGGCCCTGGCTGTTCGATGAACTCGCGCAGCGTATTCAAAAATCGAGCAGCCGGCCCACCGTCGTGCACCCGGTGGTCAAACGTGAGACTGAGTGAAACCACAAATCGCGGCAAAACCTGCTCCCCGACGACGACTGGCAGCTGGCGAATCCGGCCAACACCCAGTATCGCTGACTGGGGAAGGTTGATAATCGGTGTAAATGCATCCACACCATAATTGCCCAGGTTGGAAATCGTAAACGTTCCTCCCTGCATCTCGTCTACTGTCAGCGCGCCACCCCGGGCCTTTTCTGCCAACCGACGCGTCTCCACAGCCAATTGACGCAACGAGCGTGAGGGCACATCACGAATAACTGGAGCCAAGAGCCCCTGATCGGTATCAATACCGATGGCAATGTGCACGTCACCCGGCACCCACAGGGTGCCGTCCTGCCACTGGGATTGCAGATGCGGATGACGACCGAGCGCCAACGCAGTCAACTTGACCAGAATATCGTTGTATCCTGGCACCGGTTCTTTGCTATCACCGGCCGACCGAAACTGGCCACGTAGATTGACCAGATTGGTAGCATCCACTTCGGTGTGCAGGGTAACGGCCGCCGTTTCGCCCGCCGCTGTCGACATTCGCTGGGCAATCGTCTTCCGCAACGGACTGATTCGATCGCTGTGACCGGACTCGGCAGGTGCCCCGCCACTCGTCGCTGGCAACTGGCTCGCTGCGGCGCGAACCTCACACTCTCGAATCCGACCTG
>CAZITS010000277.1:0-3227 GCA_964542185.1 uncultured Pirellulaceae bacterium | reverse complement strand
TACTTCCAATTCACGTGCCACCCGCCGCGCACGGGGACTAATCGCCTTACCACGCCGGCCAGCACCGACTGGCGCTGCAGCTGGCGCCACGGTCTCCTCCGCGGCCTGCCGTACATCCGCCGCAGAAATACGCCCCCCACTCGCGGTACCGGACACCTGCTGCAGATCCACATCCAATTCACGCGCCAACTGCCGAACTGCCGGACCAGCAGCCGCGGGTTCCGAGGCAGCCGCGGGGGACGGAGCTGGCAGCTCCGTGGGCGGTGCTTCTCCGGCGGCGAGCAAATAGCCCAAGAGTTGCCCGACCTGAACCGTGTCTCCCGGTTGCGGAGCACCCGCGGGGAGCGACAACACGCCACCATCAAAGGACTCCACCTCTTGCGCTGCCTTTTCGCCCTCCAGGACAAACAACATGTCGCCTGGCACGACTTCCTCACCCGGCTGCTTCAGCCATTCGCCGAAAACACCTTCCTCCATCGACCAGCCGAGTCGGGGCACTACGATTTCAATGGCCATATTGGGATCACTCTCACCATCTACCCTGCAAATGCGCGCTCGTCACTCACTCCGCAACCAGCGTCTGGATCGCCTCACGTATCGCCTCTTGAGTTGGCACCACAGCCTGCTCTAACGTCGGACTATAGGGGGTCGGCGTAAAAGCGCCATTCAAACGCCGAATCGGAGCGTCAAGGTCATCAAATGCGTCATCTGCGACGCACGCTGCAACCTCCGCGCCCAGGCTATACGGCCCAAAAGTCTCATCGACAATCAGCAACCGCCCAGTCTTGTGTACCGACTGCAAGACCGTATCGGTATCCAAAGGCGAAACGGTGCGGGGGTCGATCACTTCTACGGAAATCCCCTCTGCAGCAAGCGCCTCAGCCACCGCCAGAGACTCGTGCACCATGCGGGCCAACGCGACCACCGTTACTCCCGTTCCCTCACGGGCAACAACCGCCTTCCCGAATTCAATCTCGTACTCCTCATCCGGCACCGGTCCTTTGACTTGCAACAGCTCGCGATGCTCCAGAAACATGACCGGATCATCACAGTTGAGTGCCCGTTTCATCAGACCCTTGGCATCAAATGGCGTCGACGGAACCACTACGCGGAAGCCCGGAAAGTGCGCGTAAAGCGGATAATAATTTCCGGAATGATGCGTCGCCGCGGAATGACCGATGCCAATGCACCCACGCAATAAAATGGGCATCTTGATACGGCCACTACTCATGTATTGAATCTTGGCAATCTGGTTTACCAGCTCACCCACCGCATCCATGATGAAGTCGGCGAACATAAAATCGATAACCGGTCGCGCACCAGTCATGGCAGCCCCGCCGCCCAAACCGACAAACCCCCGTTCACAAATCGGTGTATCGCAAAGACGTTCTGGACCATAGAGATCGTACAGGCCCATCGTAGTATTGAAATTACCACCGCGTTTCCCAATGCCTTCCCCCATCACAAAGATATGTGGATTCTCCCGCATCTCTTCTGAAAGCGCTTCGTGCCCCGCCTCGACATAACTGATCTCGCGTACATCCGTGGCACCGGCAAGTGGATTCTGGTTCACAATTGGAGAGCGCGGTGGCGCAGGCTGTTCACAATAAACGTGACGGGTCACACTGTCCGCACTTGGGTAATTGCTCTCCTCTCCAAACCGATGGGCCTCAGCAATGGTATTGCGCACCTCCGCTTCAATAGCGTCCAGGTCGTCCGCCCCCACGATCCCTTCCTGTAACAGGTAGTCTCGCAGTCGTTGAATCGGGCAACGCGTTTTCCACTCAGCGACATCGTCTCGAGTCCGATAAGAGAAATCTCCCATGCCTTCGGCGTGGGCGCGGGTTCGATAAGTCTTGCACTCAATCAACGTCGCTCCTTCACCCCGCCGCGCGCGTTCAATCGCTTGCCCCGCGACCTCATAGATCTCCAGGACGTTGTTGCCATCCAGTTCGTGTCCGGGAATCCCGTAGTTTGCCGCACGACGTCCCACATCGGGAATCCCACTGGAATAGGCAAATGGCACTTCAGTAGCAAATTGATTGTTCTCGCAAACCAACAGCACCGGCAGATCCCAGATGCTGGCCATATTCAGGCCTTCATGGAATGCACCGTTGTTGACTGCGCCATCGCCAAAAAACGCGACAGCCACCTGGTCGGACTTCTGAATCTTGAAACTGTAGCCGCCACCACAAGCCTGCAGGATACAGGGGGCCACAATACCGCTGGTTCCCATCATCCCAATTTCAGGCTTGAACAAGTGCATACTCCCACCGCGTCCCTGCGAACACCCGGTCTCACGACCGTAGAGTTCGGCAACCAGTTCGCGTGGTGGCATACCTTTGGCCAGCGCGTGACCATGACCGCGGTGGGTGCTGAAAACCACGTCATCTGCGTTCAGATGCGCACACACGGCCGACGCGATCGCCTCTTCCCCCACATACGTATGGCAAGCTCCATGAATCAAGCCACGCTGATGGGATTTCGCCAGCTGTTCTTCGCACTGCCGAATCACCTGCATGCGCCGGTACAAGTCGGTCGCCGTAGTCTTGTCTAATTGACGTTCTGTTGTGCTTGCCATAATGCTAGTCCCACCACTGTGCGTTTCCCTGGCGGCTCGATCCTGGCCACCCTGGGCTTCTCGTAACGTTCTATTATATCTCGACTGCCAGACCTTCCAATCACGTGACCGCCCCTACGCACTAAACCTGCCAACCAGGCAGCGCGCAGGCTAGCACTGCAACCGCTTGTGGAAATCTTCCGACCACCGCACGAGGGCGTCCAGACGGCACCTTAGCCATCTACCTGCCGACAGAAAGCGACAATCTCGTCGGTATCGGTCAAATCACTTGGGGCGGCACCTGAGGAAGCCGCTTCCACCTCGTCCTCATCCGCTGGCTCCTCATCCGCTGGCTCTGCGGCCGCTGGTTCCGCTTCTGGCGCCACGGGCTCAGCAGCAGCACTTTTCTCAGCACGTGCCGCGGCCAACATCTGCTCCACAGACATCTGGCTGGGGTCAACTTTGGCAGGAGCTGCTTTGGACGCCTCGGCGGGAGCCGCCGGCTCGGCAACGGCATTTCCATCAACCGTCCGCGCGGCTTGCAACTGCTGCGTGATGTCCTCTTCTGCGTCATCCTCGCCCGCAGCCGGAACAGCCGCGGCGGTCCCGCCCGACTTTTCTCCGCGGGCAGCCGCCAGCATGTCTTCGACGGACATCTGACCCGGAT
>CAZITS010000276.1:0-6959 GCA_964542185.1 uncultured Pirellulaceae bacterium | reverse complement strand
TGTGTACGCGCGCCGTTGTCCCACTGCAGGGGGCCCTGCGTTAACAGGGAGCCGCAAACGCACGTGAAAGCACAATAGACGATACAAGTGATGGGCTGGGATTGTCATGTCACGCGATGACGCACCGAAAACCGATTTCCTGCTGCGCCGGAGACGGGAACAGAAACGCCAGGAGAGACAAGACCGGCGCGACCAAAGACGCAAACCAATGCTGTGGATGGCGATGGCGATCCTTCTTTCTGTTGGCTGCTGCTGCTGTCCCGTGTGGGGGTGGCTATGGGAATATTGGCTGTATTTGATCGGCTGACGTTTGACTGTCGTGCGAGACGGGCCGACAGAATCAGGCCCCTGAACCAGGGGGGGCAGGCAGATGCGAAAGGGAGGCCCTGGTCGGTTGACGTTACTCATATCGCACCGCCGCTATGGCAGGCATTTTTTCAGCTGTGCGTGTGGCCAAGGTGTCGGCGGCCTCAGTACGTCCGGTGATACTGAGGTGGGGTGCTGTGATCTGCGCGACGTGTGAGTTCCGGCCGGCAGGGAACGGTCAGCGTGGTGGTTAGTTGTGCCAGAATTGAGAGCGACGCGGTGCCTGGTAGCTGACGTTCAGGTAGGGTGTGTCCAGCCGCTGTGAATTGTTTGCCAGGGAACGGACGCCCGCTTCAACCAGGCCTGAAGTGAGGAGCGTCCGCTCAATCGGATACGGGGCTTTTCCGGTGAGGAACATCTCCTCGGCTTTCGACATCAAGGCCGCCGAGTAGACGACGTTCGGTATGGGCGGCAGATAGAACAACGTCGAGAGCGGTTCCGTCTGGTCGGTCAGTTGCGCGGCGAAGGTAAAGTCGTTGACCAGGCCGTTGAGCAGTAGCATGGTCGCCTTGAGGCCATCATTGTATTGAAACCGATAGGCGATAGGCTTTTTCACCCAGTCACGGATCTGGGCCGTCGTCGGATAGCGGTGATTGGTCTTGTCTTCCTGGGTGAGCGTTTGGCTACGGCATAAACAGGATTTGAAGAGCTGCTGGCTGAAGCCACCGCGTTCCCATTTGCCCAGGTCCATCGCTTTCCAGACCTGATCGTCACGGATCGCCTCGACCCAGGCTACGCCAGTTTCGCCACCGCTGCGTCGTTCTGCCATGCATTGGATCGTTTCCAAGGCGTGAAAGTCGTAACTGTCGATTCCGCCGATGGCGACGCACATGACCTCGTCGACCGAGGCACCGTACGGCAGATCGACTGCGGGCATTCTCCATGTTACCGGGAGTGATGAACCGGCCAGGAATGGGATTTTCATGGTGCGCGCCGTGTTCACCATTTCCTGGGCCCAGTCCCATTTCCAGGAAAGATGCTTGTCGTTGAAAATCGGCAGCACGCGGCCGTCTTTCTGGAAGACTTCGACGACTTCACGAAAGAATTCGTAGCGGGGGTATTGAGTCTGGCCGAGATCGTTGCGTGGGTACTGACCGTGTTCACCGATGATGAGGACGGCGTCGACTGCCAGACGATCGCCTCCACAGCGCAGCGCCTGCGCGATGCTGGGATAAATTTGAAAGCCAAATTTCGCAGCCCGTTGTCGACTTAGGTCATTGGCTGGCCGCTGGTCGACGTATGCCGAGACCAGCTCCAAACCCGGTTCGTGCCATTTGCCTTGGAGGGGATAGCCCGCCAGGAAACGTTCTGCCATATGCCAGGCATGGGAAGGGTATCGCCATTCCGTGGTTACGACGGCCAGTCGTCGCTTGGGCTTGGAAGTGCCAGCCCGAATACTCGCTACAGGAGAGGTTAACGGGGCGGCGGTCGCGCCAGCCAAGGCACCTAGAAAACGACGGCGTCCGAGCATCGACGGAATCTCCATAAATAGAGGGACTGGATTGGCTGCAGTGAGCCGGGTTGCCTGTTAGTGGCCGCGGCCGCTGATAGGGTAGGCGGTGTCCTGAAAACCGAGGCCACTATGTTCACCCGGAGGTACGAGTGAATCGACAAAACGTTCGTCCTCTTCACTCACGGTGATCTCCAGGCAGCCGAGATTGTTTTCGAATTGTTCCACGGTGCGAGGTCCGATGATCATCGAGCTGAGGATCGGATTGGCCATACACCAGGCAAGGGCGAACTGGGTGCTATTGATGCCTCTCTGTGCCAGGTATTCTCCCAACGCGTGTGAGACCTGAAGACTCGCTTCGCGCCATTCGGCCTGCATCATGCGTGGGTCGTTCCGAGCTGCACGCGTTCCCTCGGGCGGTGCTTCTCCAGGAGCGTATTTGCCGGTCAGAATGCCGCGCGCCAGCGGGCTGTAGGTAACCACTCCGAGGCCGTGTTTCTGGCACAGTGGGAGTAATTCGACTTCGATATTGCGATTGACGATGTTGTACAGCGGCTGCACGCAGCAAATGGAATTCAGCTGCAGCCGGTCACTGGTCCACAACGCCTCGGCGACCTGCCATGCCCAGAAGTTAGAGCACGCCATGTACCGTACTTTCCCCGATCGCACCATATCATCCATGGCTCGCAGCGTCTCGTCGATTGGTGTGTTCGTGTCGGGGGCATGGGTGTAGTACAGGTCGATAAAATCAGTGTTCAGGCGTTGCAGACTGCGGTCTACTTCGCGCATCAAGTGCAGGCGACTGGCACCACTTTCATTGGGGCCCTGGCCCATCGGCTGGCGTCCTTTCGTTGCCAGCACAATATCGTCGCGGCGGTCTGCGATTGCTTTGCCCACGACACGTTCGGATTCTCCAGCGTTATACATGTTTGCGGTATCGATGAAGTTGATACCCAGGTCGTGTGCTTTGTGGATGATTTCGATTGATGTTGCTTCGTCGGTTTGCCCGCCGAACATCATGGTGCCCAGGCAGATGGGTGAGACCTGCACGCCGGTGCTGCCGAGATAACGGTATTCCATGCTCTAATCCAATGACGCGTTGAAGGGAGAGGCCGTGGCGTTGTTGTGTTCGTCGCCGCGCAGCGCAGGACGCCTCGCATTTTCGCGGAGTTTCGCCGAGTTGCAAGGGAGCCGCGGGATCATCCCCCAGGTTCTTGCCAGCGCTTGTTGTCTTTTCGGGGTGCCGTCTGGTAGATGCCGCTGTTTTTGGGCCGATCAACGGGCTTGTCCGGTAGATTGGGCGAATTATGGTGTGAACTACGTCTGTGGTGGTCCGCGTGGCACGGAATAAATCTCCGTGACGGAAGTCGTTGTCTGCGATAGAATCAACACGACGCGCGTGCAGTGGCATTGCAGCGTTCATTTCTCTTTTGCTGGCGGAGACCGAAACGAATGCCGTTGCGACATCGTAGTGTGGTCTTGTTTCTCTGCTTGTCTTGGGCAGGCTTGTCGACAGGTGTGGTCGCGTGGGATGAACAGCCACCGCAGCCCGCGGTGTCTGCGGCAGTGCCATCGGCAGTTCCACTGAGTGTTCCGGAGTTGGTGTCGCGCGTCCGAAATTCGGTCGTGGTGATTACGGTTCCCGACAGAGACGGTCGAGAGGAGATGCTGGGCACGGGGTTTGTCGTGTCGGCCGATGGTTTGATTGCCACGAATTTACATGTCGTCGGGCGCGGACGTCCGATTTCGGTCAGAACCGCGGACAAGGAGCTTTTACCGGTGATCGCGGTGCACGCGTCTGACCAAATGCTCGACCTGGCGGTACTGAAGGTGGACTTGGGCCAGAAAACACTACTGCCGCTGCCTTTGGGGAACTCGCAGGAGATCGCAGACGGGGCGCGCGTGGTGGTACTAGGGAATCCGCTGGGACTAAAGCACAGTGTGGTGAGTGGCGTGGTGTCGGGACGCCGCGAGATCGACGGCCGGGAGATGTTACAGCTGGCAGTACCGATTGAGCCAGGAAACAGCGGTGGCCCGGTCCTCGACATGCAGGGGCGAGTGTACGGAGTCGTTACTGCCAAATCACTGGTCAAGCAGAATCTCGGGTTTGCGGTCCAGAGCAAGGATCTGAAACCGCTGCTGGACCGTCCCAACTCGGTGCCGCTGGAACGTTGGCTGACAATCGGACAGATAGATCGGCACGTGTGGACGCCACTATTTGGGGCGCGTTGGCATCAACGCGGCGGTCGACTGCTGGTCGATGGCAAAGGAAAGGGGTTTGGAGGCCGCTCATTGTGTTTGCGGAACGAGGAGTCTCCAGGACTGCCTTATGAGATTGCTGTCTTCGTCAAGTTGGATGATGAACAGGGTGCGGCGGGACTGGTTTTTCATGCCGATGGTGGGCAGAAACATTACGGATTTTATCCCAGTGCAGGAAAGCTGAGGTTGAGCCGCTTCGATGGAGAAAATGTTTTCTCGTGGAATGTGTTGCGGGAGATTTCGAGCCCGCATTACCAGCCAGAAGGTTGGAATCATCTCAAGGTGCGCGTCGAAGAGAAACGGTTGCTGTGTTACCTCAATGACCACCTTGTGATCGAGTCGTCCGATCGAGTGTTTACCAAGGGGCGCGTGGGATTGGCCAAGTTTCGGGACACCCGCGCAGAATTCAAACAGTTCATCGTTGGGGACCAGTTGGCGCCGTCGCGGGTCGCACCCGAAGTGGCGGACGAATTGCGATCGCTGGTCGAGAAACTTCCGGGCATTGAATCATTGCGTCTGGCGGACCTTACTCCGTTGACGGAACGCGCAGCCGCCAGTGTCGTCGTGCTCCGCGATAAAGCTGAAGCTCTCGAACGCCAGGCCGCTGAGTTGCGTCGTGTGGCGGGTGACGTCCACACGCAAAAGGTGGTGCGGGAGCTGGTGGCCGTGACGCGTCCGAAAGACGGTGTTGTGGACTTGTTGCGCGCAGGTCTCCTGATCGCGCAACTGGATGAAGAGGAAGTCGACGTGGACGCATATGTTGCCGGTGTGGAACGACTTGCCGAAGGCATTCGGAAGCGGTTGTCACCAGAGGCAACACGGGCAGATCGGATGCAGGCATTAGATCAATGCATGTTCAAAGAAAATGGATTCCACGGAGCGCGTTTTGACTATTACCATCGCGCGAATAGTTACCTCAACCGAGTGCTCGATGATCGCACCGGCTTGCCGATCACGCTTTCGGTTTTGTACATCGAGTTGGGCCGGCGCGTGGGGCTGAAAATTGAGGGTGTTGGCTTGCCCGGGCATTTCATTGTGAGGGTTGTGGGAGAGGGCGTGGAACCACAGTACGTCGATGTTTTTAATGAAGCCCAGCACGTCGGTGCTGAAGGTCTTCGTAAACTCGTGCGTCAGTACGCCGGCAGGGCGCTCCGCGATGCGGATCTGCGCCCGTCGACGCCCAAATCGATCGTGCTGAGAATGCTGGCAAACTTGCGCGGGCTGGCTGAGCGGAGCCAGGACAACGAAGCGACGTTGCGCTATCTCGAAGCCATGGTGGCGATCGAACCAGAGGCGCTTGCCGAACGCGGAGCACGCTCGATTATCCGATACAATACGGGACGTCGTGACGCCGCGGTGGCAGATCTCGACTGGTTTCTCGAGCACCGTCCCAATGGCCTCGATCTGGACCGGATCCGAGAAATGCGCGACCTCTTCTCGCGGCAGCCGGCACAGCGATAGTCCGAAGGGTGGAGTTACTGGTAGCCGATGTTACCATCCGCTTCCCGAATGAAGGCGCGGTGCCAGTTGGCCAGTGGGTTGTCGGGGAAAGCCTCTTCGTTCAATTCGATTCCCAGGCCTGGGGTCTCTGGAATTTGTACGTGCCCGTCGACCAGGTCCAGCGGCTTGCGGATCAGTTGTCGCGCCGGCCCTCGGCTGTCGATGCGATATTCGAGGATCAGGAAGTTGGGAGTTGACGCTGCGAAATGCACCGCGACGGCAGTAGAGACGGGGCCCAGCGGGTTATGGGGTGCGACAGTAAGGTAGTTGGCCTCAGCGAGTGCGGCGATTTTTTTTCCTTCCATCAAACCGCCACAGAGGACCAGGTCGGGTTGCAGAATGTCGACGGCACCGGCGGCGATCAAGTCGCGGAACTCATATTTGGTGTACAGCATTTCCCCGGTGGCGATGGGGATTCCGGCTTTCGCGCGGAGTTGCGCCATGGCTTCCATGTTCTCTGGTCGCAGTGGCTCCTCGAAAAACATCGGGCGGTAGGGCCTGACCGCTTCTGAGAGTTCCCAGGCACGCACGGGTTCAAAGATCTGGGCGTGTGGGTCGAGGCCGATTTCAACATCGTCTCCGACTGCCCGGCGGACTGCTTCCAGCCGTTGCGCTGCGCCTTTCAGTACGCTGCCCCAGGGCATCGTTTCCCGTCCCGGTGGCATGGGTTGCATTTTGATGGCCGTAAAACCCTGACGGACGGCATTGAGCGCGGCTTCGGCACAGGCTGCGGGGGTCCCGCCACCCGTTCCCAGGTAGGCCCGCACACGATCGCGGCAGCGTCCACCCAGCAGCTGGTAGACGGGTGTGTTGTGGATTTTTCCCTTCAGGTCCCAGAGGGCTGTCTCAATGCCACTAATGGCCGCGTTCAACATCGAGCCCCCAGGAAAACGGGATCCGTTGTACATCAATCGCCAGAGATGCTCGATGCGTGTGGGGTCTTCGCCAATCACCCAGTCTTTAAGGTAGTGGACGGTCTGTTCCACTGCGTGGTCAGGGCCGACGCGATAGGCCTCACCAATTCCGTAGAGGTGTTCGTCAGTGAGGACTTTGACGAAAATATGGTTGCCGTCACCCATGTTGACGCCGTAAGTCAGAACGTCACTGATCTTCATCACCCATCTCCAGTTGGTAGAAGTCACCCGCGATCGCGACAAGCACGCGATGACACACAACATACCTCGCTTGCCGGTGATTCCCAAATGCAACAGAAGCGGCCGCCGCGCGCCGGAGAACCACGATGGTAGAGCGACAGGGGGCAGACCTCTGGCTGCCCAAGTGGAGCAGACGTACGGGGGCCGCGGCGACGTGAACTGCGGTTGTACAGCGTGTTACCAACACACCGTGTTAGCAACACACAGTCTTACTCGCACGTTGTTAGAAG
>CAZITS010000275.1:0-6992 GCA_964542185.1 uncultured Pirellulaceae bacterium | reverse complement strand
TTTGGACATTGACTGCCGATCGAAAGGCCATTCATGCGCTCATCACCCTCGATTTACGCGTTTTCCCGGTTCTGTGCATTCACGCTCCTGGTGACGACTACATTCTCAGTCGCACGGGCGGAACGTGATCCCATCCGCCTTACTCACGGTCCGATGCTGGGGAACCCGACGGCACATTCAATGTCAGTGTGGGGCCGCACATCCGATCCTGGGAACTTCCTCGTGAAGTATGGATTGCAGGCGACCAGGTTGAACCACACCAGCGAACCGGCAACGACGCGAATTGGACACGACAATACGGGTGTGGCACTGCTGCAGAACCTCAAATCGGATACGCGCTATCACTACCAGGTCTGGGTCAACGGCCGGCCACATGGCTTGCCAGGCGCGTTCCGTACCTTGCCGAGTGCCGATGACACGCGCCACGAGAAGTACAATCCGCAGGGACTCTTTAATTTTCGATTTCAGATTGGCTCGTGTGCCAACCAGAATCCTCTGCATGGCGGTGGCCATCGGACGACGACCTACGAGTTCCTCAATCGCGACTGGGCCAGAAAAGTCCATTTCCACATTATGAATGGCGATTGGAGCTATGAAGAATTGCGCGAGTATCCACCGGAAGCCTGGCGGCTGACGCAGGGCATCACGACTTATCCGATGTCGGTGCAAGTCATGCCGACCATCGTCGGTTGCTGGGAGAATTACAAGCTTTACTTGAGCCGCGGAGCCGCACTCTCGAAATGGCATCGCAACGTGCCCAGCTTTTTCACATTTGACGACCACGAACTGGTCAATGACATCTGGGGATCATCCGAAGCCGGTAAACGACATCGTCGCACCGTCTTTCGCGACATTGGTACACACGCCTGGTACGACTATCTCGGCTGGGCGAATCCGATGGTTCACAAGACTCCAATCCATTACGGGCGCGGCGGCATGAAAGCCGGCAGCGACCTGCTGGTCGACAAGAACGTCGACTTCACGAAGCTACCTTTGAAAGAGATGACAAATCTGCACGTTCACTGGGGAACGCCAGAGGCCGGTGCCAACGATATTCGTTACGACAACGATGCGGGTAACAAAAACTCCTACGTTTATGACATCGAATCGGTCGTCGACAAGCACACGCTGAAGTTGCACATGCCTGCCAAAGTAGACGATATGGAATTGAGCTATTCGATTGGACGTCGCAGCTACTCGAAATTTCGTGCGTCGAATTGCGAATTCTTTTTGCTCGACACGCGAGGCGACCGGGACATGCACGACATTCGGCAGCGAGACAAGCCCGGCGTTTCGATGATCGGCAAACCGCAACGCGAGTGGTTATTGAAATCCATGCGAGAAAGCGATGCCGACTTCTTTTTCGTGATTTCCACCGTTCCATTCATGATCCCGCACAGCGGTGCGGGTGGTTTCGAATTCGATGCCGCAAACAAAGAGGAAGCGTGGACGGGATTTTTTGACGAGCGTGAATTGCTGATTCGCGAATGGGAGAAGCTCGGCAAGAAAGTGTTCGTCATGACAGGCGATCTGCATAACAGTTTCGCCATCAAGGTTACGGACAACGTGTGGGAATTTTGCTGCGGACCCCACAATAGCGTGAACCATGTTCCGAAACTGGACGAGAGCGATCGGCCGGCAACGGGCAAATGGACATTCGGTCCCCGCGAGTGCGACATCCGCTGGAGCAGTTACATTCTTCCGGACCTGCCACGTCTGGAACGGCTGTACCCCTACTTCTGCGTTGTGCAGATCAACAATGTTTTCAACATGCCGAAGAAGCTGGGCGGCCAGGATCGGTGGGTTGCCTATCCGCACCCGCAGGTTGTCTTCCAGTACTACAACGGCCGCACGGGAGAACTCGCCTACGCAGAGGCGATCTCGGTTGCTCGGTAATACTGAGGCCTCAGCGGACCCGACGTTTTGGCCAACAGCGGCTGACTGAGGTCATTGCTGCCGGAACAAGGGGTGCGCAGCCCGGTTGGCCTGGAAGTACTCACGCATCAGCCGAGTCGGAGTCGGGCGGAGAAAGAACGACTTCTCGCCGTAGAGCCACGCATATTCGCCCGAAACCTGGAATGCATTGCGCACCGCCAGTCTGTGTTCCCGAGGTGGGCGGGCATTCTGTTCGACATCGACATCGCTCCAGGAACCTCCGGCATCGGCCCAGATGCCGGCCGCGAAGGTTACCTGCGGACGCCGTGTCGCCGCGACGGAGCAGCGCTGCTGCACCGCCTCATCGTAGCGGTGCCGGATGCGGGCCAGGTCACGCTGTCGGGTCTTGGCATACGTCATCTCATTGCCGCCGATGACCATGGCATCCCGGTCCAGACCGGACAGCAGGCCGTCCAGGAATGCCGGGTACAAGCCGTACTCACACTCCTCCAGGCGCGCATCGCGTGGGACAAGCTCGTACAGACCGGGAATCACGAACAGCCGTACACCCGGAAACACCCCGCTGACCGTCCGGCCATACTGCTGGCCGCGACGGCGCACCTGCGCCGCCACCTTGTCGAAACGTCTCAGCGGTTGTTCACCCGCCCGCCGATCGCTCTCCTCCGCATAGACGGCATAATTGAAGGGAAGATGCCACGTGCCGCGGGCGTGATGGCCCACATACTGTTCGGTGTCGAGCAGGATTCCCCTGAAGCCACACTCCCGGGCGACACGGGTCTGCAGGGCAATGTTGTCGAGCAGGATGTCCCAATCGTCGTCACGGAACCAGTCCTGGCACCTGGACGGACCGCCATCCTGCCAGACCGCCATCGACGACCAGAGAAAGTTATCCGTCAGTCGCCCCCACTGGGACACCGCGCGAAACGCAGCGATCTCCGCTGCGAATTCCGAGTAGTCTCGGCGGGTCAGATTCCACCATTGCCCCGTCATATTCCAGTAGGCGGCGGGTTTGTTCCGCTGGTGGCTGGCGATGGAAAAGACCATCCCATCGAACCCCGTCTGCTGCCACGCTTTGACCTTGGCCGGCAGATCCGCAGCGGCCATCGATGCGGAATCCAGCAGGCGGCTGCCCAACTCGCTGCCGACACGAATCAGCTTTCTCGGGCCGCGGTACTTCTCGTTGATGACAAAGGGCCTGGTCGATCGGCTCTGGGAGATCACGCGGCGCGGGACCGCTGCGGGAAGTTTTCCCCCGGCTGACGTCACGATGCGCTGGACATACTCCCTGACCTGTTGCTCCGTCAACGCCGTGTCGTAGACGGCGACTTCATCAACGACGCCGATGAACCGCTGCGCATTCTCACCCTCCTGACCGTCGTGACCGATTCGCAGCGTGCCGTTTTTTAGCGGCCGTCCCGCACTGGCATCGAGCGTCGCTTGGAGTGTCAGTATGCCATCGAGGTAGACTTTGACGTGATCGCGTTGACGCGCTGTATCCCAGGTCACCGCTAAATGCGTCCAGCGATCCGATTCGATCGGCACGGCCGCCAGGGGCAGGTTGAAGTCCGCTCGGCCGACCCGCCCGGTATGCACAAACAACGCGTCATTACTGAAGCCAACCTGGTTCCAGGCATCGAAGTGAATCAGACGTCGTACACCGCCGGCTCGTTTTCTGAACCAAAGCGAAACAGAACGCTGGTGTGTACCGGTGGGAATATCGGTGACCGTGAATCCCGTCCCGCTGCCGTCCAGTTCGATGCCCTGGCCCATTCGTCCGGCGACCAGGGCTGCTTTGACAACCACTCCATGATGCGCGTGTCCACTTCTGTCCGCGATGGTCGCGTCCTGCACATCTGGATCGTTGAACGCCCAGTACCCTGTCGATTCGGCTGGCGGTTCGGGAGCCGGCCGGTCGTCACTGGCGGTGACCGTCTCAACACGCGTTCCGGCGAGCCACAACACCAGACAACACGCAGTGACGACAGGCGCCAGGTCACCTGCCGCCCGCTTCATCCATCGTGACTTCTGGCCGAACGGGAACATCGTACTTTTTCCTGTCACCCGCAGCAGACGTAGCATTGGCAGCTCCTTCGACTGGCATATCCGGCTGCCCCTAATATAGAGGCTCGCCCGCACCGCTGCGTCTGCAAAAAAGGGCAGATCTGATTCGTACCCCAGTGACGGATTCCCGTTTACTTCACCCGGCGGGCGCAGGGGCCTAGCTGCCGTGCTGCAGCGCGGGCGGTTTTGGCGTTTGGGGGGGGCCGTTGCGTCGGCCTCTGATGCCCGTCTGTCTTGTGCTACAATGCACTGCTCAGTGGGAGTGGTGTTGTATTTGACTCGGTTGTGTCTGACTTGCAGGTCCACAGATGAGCATCAAGCTGATAGACAGACGAGAATTAATGCGGGTCGGTGGACTCACCTTAGGTGGGTTGAGCCTGGCGGACCTCGTAAAAGCAGCCCCCCAGACCGATGGGTTCGGCTCCTCTTTTGGGCGGGCCAAGAACATCATTTTTCTCTACCTGTGCGGTGGTCCCCCACAACACGAGACGTTCGATCCGAAGCCGGATGCACCTGCTGAGATCCGCGGGCCGTTCAAGCCGATTCAAACCAATATTCCCGGCATCCAGTTCTGTGAACTACTCCCGCGCACGGCCGCCATGGCAGACAAGATCGCGGTGATCCGCTCCATGTCGACGGATGACAACATCCACTCCAGTAGCGGCCACTGGGTGTTGACCGGATACAAATATCAAGGTCCGAATGCCCGCACCATTCAACCCAGCGACTGGCCGTTTTACGGTTCCATCATCAAGCGCTACAAGCCTAGCGAGAGCATGCCCGGGCTCAGCTCCCTCGTGATACCCGACTTCGTGCGCCAAAATGAAAATGTCACTCCCGCCGGCCAGATGGGCGGATTGATGGGACAACAGTGGTCACCAGAACATTTTGTGGGTGATCCATCACGCGCAGATTACAAGATCGAAGGCTTCGAACCACTGGGAATTACGCTGGATCGTATGAAGAGCCGTCGTACACTCCAATCAAAACTCGAGGACAGGCTCCGCGCTGCGGAAAGCAGCAAGGCCGTTGATCTTTTGTCGACCTATCAACAACAGTCCTACGAACTTATGACTTCGGGCAAGGCGCGACGGGCTTTTAACATCCAGGAAGAGCCGGACCACGTGCGAGATCGCTACGGGCGCAACCGCTGGGGTCAGTGCGTATTGCTTGCGCGCCGACTGATCGAGTCCGGCGTGCGCCTGGTGCACGTCAACTGGCCGCGCGAACCGGGTGATAATGCATCAGATAATCCACTGTGGGACACACATGCACAAAATCACGATCGACTTGAAGATGTACTTTGTCCGCTTTTCGATGTGGGTTACACCGCGTTGATTGAAGACCTTGATCAACGCGGCCTGCTTGATGAAACACTGGTTGTCGCCATTGGAGAATTTGGTCGGACACCGAAGATCAATCCCAAGAGTGGTCGTGACCATTGGGGTCCGGTTTTCTCCGCGGCACTCGCCGGCGCCGGTATCAGTGGAGGTCAGGTGTACGGCAGTTCGGACGCGCACGGCGCTTATCCCAAGTCAAATAAAATCGACCCGGGCCATTTAACATCCACCATTTTTCACCTGGCAGGCTTGGATTACCAGGGTACATTTGCGGACCCCACCGGTCGTGAATTAGCGCTGTCGAAGCAACCTGCACTGATGGATTTGCTCGGTGACAGACCTGCGACGGCAGACCGAACGGTGCCCACAGGTGACGTGGCCAGGGTTCCGGACTTCGACGAAAGCAAGATGATTCGGCAGACCGCCTTCCAGGGCAAAACCGTTTTGCAGCCAGCGGATGTTCCATCGAGGCCCAAAGGCTGGCGCTTCCTCAACTCAAACGCATTCGCGGTTGAAATGCAAAACCCCCTGGCCATTGGCAAGCTCAACCTGGCACAACACGTGACGTTCAAGGCGGCGCAGCGTGAATCCTCCGCGACAAGTGCGATTGTTGGACAGGAAGTCCGCAGTCCTTTTCCCGGCACATATCGGCTCCAGGCAAAATTCGTTGCCACAGGTAAATCAGAGAAAGCGCAACAGGCATTTCAAGCATCGCATTCTTGTCACCTGTTGTTTTTCCAGTTCACCGAGAAAGCCAAGCAAATCGACAAACGATCGGTCATGGCCGAAGTCGAGTTTTCTCCTATCTTTGCAAGTGACGCCACAACTGCGGCGCAAGCGGTTGAGTTCACCAGGCCGTTTCTCAACGCGAGCGGAAATTACTCGTTTGGATTAGGCATGGGTGTCGGCGTAGAAATTCGCCAGAAATCCGCTGCCACGGCTGCCGTGATGGATGGAAACGTAGCGCTCCATGTGCTGAGTATTGAACTGGAATTCGTCGGTAAAGAGAGAAATCCGAACGTCACCGTTTGATCGTCGTCGGCGCACGTTTACGGCCAGGCACCCGTCGGACAGGTTCGCACGGCGGCCGTCATGAATCGGACCGGACACGATTCTTGTGGTACATCGTGTACGTCAGCGAGCCGCCTCCACCCATGCTCATCCCCATCAAATGTACCCGCGCCGGGTCGATCGGGTAGCTCTGTTGGACCTGATCGAGTAGCTCGGTCAAGACACGTCGGGTACGCGCGTTCATCCAATTGATCCGTTCCCAGATGCGGAATGAGTACGAAATACCCGCGCGCCGCCGCGCGCTGGCGAAACTGTCTGAAATCCTGGGAAAGCCACTGGAATTTGTGGCCCTGGCCGCGGCCGTGCAGGTACACGATGAGCGCATGCCGCTTGCCAGGCGCGCTGGATGCCGGCTTTTCGATCAGATAGGGCTCTGGCTCTGTTTCCCCCTGCGGCACGAAGGACAACTCCTCCGCCGACGCGGGTACACAGAGTACGAGTAGCAGCAGGACCCGAGCAGATCGCCGCGTTCCTTTGTTGACGATCTGTAGCATGCTTTGCCTTGACTTCAGCGGGTTGCGGATGACCAACCATCCAATATGGTATAGCCCACCGCCAGCAGCGCGGCGAGATCCAGACGGACGAGCAGCTGATCGTCTCCCAGGCAATGCGGTTTTCGACGTA
>CAZITS010000274.1:0-6993 GCA_964542185.1 uncultured Pirellulaceae bacterium | reverse complement strand
CTCAGCACAGCCCTTGCAGTTACTGGGATCAATGATGATCGAAAACGTGCCGCCTTCACCCGTTTTCTTCTTCGGACCGGCGTAGTACTTGGTAGGCTCCGCCCACTGTTTTGCGAAGAGCTCACGGGCATCTTTGTCCTCGATCTGCTCCATCCGCTTTTTCCAGTCCTCTTCACCGACCACTTTCCCAAGAATAGCGGTATCGGGGCACAGCGTTACACAGTCCATGCAGCCAGTGCATTCCTCGGTGATATACTCCGGTATTTCTGGCGCCACATAGCTGAAGTCGCGTAGCGTCGCTGTACCAGCTGGAATTACCGAGCGAGCCAATGGAAGGTCCGCCGGCAATTTCTTTTCGGCCGAACCGTCTTCGTATCCACGAATGACTCGATCGTTAAAGTCTTCCACGTCTAAAATGGGCAAATCAACGGAGATATAACCATCGTCAACGAGTGTTCCATACGAGTTGTTGTTATATGGATCGCGTTCGTTGGCGTCGTTCATTCCGCCGTTTGGATCTTGTACCGAAGCCATAACAATTCGACCTCTCGAGGATCAGGGACTGGCTGGCGCTGCGACGTTGCTAAAGCAAATTCATCCGTGTCTCGCTGGCGTCTTTATCACTTTGTCTTGGTAATTCAACTTTCCTACCATTGCTGTCTGCCATATTTGCCCGTGCACTACTCTTACATGTCGCCTCACTACAGGCAATAACTCTTTTTGCAACAACAACTTACGGTAAGGCAGTGGTCAGGGGCAGGGTCGAACTGCCGACACCGGGATTTTCAGTCCCGTGCTCTACCAACTGAGCTACCTGACCCAAGCGAACAAATCTGCCGCAAACTAGTTGCAACTAATATCGCGGATAATTTACGGATCTCTTTAAATATTAAGAAGTTGTGGCAATCCACAACTTCTCAACACCCAGCAGACCATACTACGCACTGACACTCCCACTGTCAATTCGTTGTGCGCTCGAAACTCGCTGACAGGCCAGCTGTGTTCAGACCTTCTGGTTGGCAGCAACTTCTCACTGGCAAAGGACTTCGGTTTCCAGAGCGTTGCTTGACACTACAAAAAGCTGCCGTTAGCATCAGGTTTACGCGACCTTGTCTCATCTACAAGCCGCAAGCCGCCTGACCGGGTAACTTGATCGGTATTGTCTCATCGTCAATTTCTGCTTACGCACCCGAGTTGTTCAGGTGGGGCTTGATCGCGCGCGATTCAGTCGTTTTGCAAGCTAGTTTGTCCAGATGTTGTAGACTCGAGGGATTGGCCAATGTCCAGAGGTGCCAGCGGCAAGCCGACCGAACCAAACGACAGTCTACAGATTTCCCATTACGAGGATGTTACGAGCTGGCTGGTGGCTCTCCTGCTATTCATTGGCTTCTTCGTGACCTTGCTGGGCCTGATTTGGTTAACCAAGGTTTTTGAATTCAAGCAAGTCGCGATCCCGATTGAGTTTGTGGAAGAGAAATCAGGACGGGGTGAAGCCGCCAAAGGTTACGCGCGTGACCTGGCGGAGCCAGGTTTAGAAGAGTTAGAAGAACTACAGGAACCGCAGTTGCAGGCTACTCTGGAAGCTGTCAGCACCATGGTCTCCACCAAGATGGCGGCTCTGGACTCCTTAAACACGGATGCAACACAAACTGGTAAAGGCTCTGGCTTAGGAGATAGTCGCGGTGAAGGGGAGGGGGGCGACGGCGACTCAATCCCTCGATGGGAACGATGGCAGATCGAATACGAATCGGACAGCCTCAACAAATACGCCGCGCAACTCGACTTTTTTGGTATCGAGTTAGGCGCCGCCGGCGGTGGCCGCAAGTTCATTGACTACGCGCGTAATTTTGCCCGTGGCGGCAGCACGCGTCAGGGTTCCGGGAAAGAAGAAAAGCGTCTCTATTTCACCTGGAACAGCGGTACATTACGTCGTATGGACAGTCAGCTGCTGGGGCGTGCAGGCGTCACCACGACAGGTCGAGTAACCCTGCAGTTCTACCCACCCAAGCTCGAAGAACAATTGTTCCAACTCGAAATGCGGAACGCCGTAGAAAAATTTGGCATCAAGAATCCTCGTTATCTCCGCAAGACTATTTTCAAGGTGCAATCTTCCGGATCCGGGTTTCAATTCAAGGTCGTTAACCAGATCCGTCGTGACCTTCCCACGTAATTTCATGCACCCAAACTAGCGCAGAGCTCGCGTGCCGCTCCGCCGTCTGCTGCATTTAGAACACTGACTGAGAGCAATTATGGACACCGTTTTTAAAGTACTTGGTTACGCAATCTACACCGGGTTGGGCGTGATTGCCTTGTGGGGCATCTATTGCATCGTGCAGGTCTGGAGACGCGTAGCACAGAAGCAATACAAGACAGAGGGAGAACAAGACGAATTCCTGGACGCCGTCGAAGACCCGCTGCTACAAGGCCAGTTTGATGCCGCTGTCGAATTGTGCATGGACAAGCAACAAGCGATGGCGCAACTCGCCAAGCTGGCCCTTGTCAATCGCAAAGTCGGTTATCAGCGAGTACGTCAATTGGTTCTTGATCGGTTCCAGCGCGATGTCTTGGCCGATTTGGAATACCGCTTGAGTTGGGTCAACACCGTCGTCAAAAGCGCTCCGATGCTGGGCCTGCTGGGAACGGTCGTCGGTATGATGGGCGCATTCCTGACACTCTCTACCAATAAGAATGTCGATCCAACCCAACTGGCGGGTGACATCAATGTGGCTCTTCGTACAACGGCCTGCGGACTTGCGATTGCAATCCCCCTGATTGTGATGATGTCCAGCGTCAATATACGCATTCGTAAAATGGAAGATCTGGTCTCATCAGGACTGACCCGTTTTCTGGATGCGTACCGACAGGGTTTAGCGAAAAAATCTCGGGGGAAATAACGCATGGCCACATCCCAAACTGCGGTACAGGAAGCGGAAGAGCTGCCGATTTCAGTATCCAACAGGAAACGGGAAGAGGGTGACCTGGACATCACCCCAATGATCGATATCACCTTTCTACTGCTGATCTTTTTCCTGGTATCTTCGAAGATGGATCAAGACGCTGCAGTCGATTTGCCGCCCGCCAAAAATGGCATGAATGTCGTCAATAATCAGTCGGTTATGATCATCCTCCGCAAAGGCGAGGACCGCCGGGCGCTCATCAGCACTGGTGCTGGGCGTGAGTTCCCTCTTTCCAACGGCCTGGAAGCGCAAGAAGAGGAAATTGCGAAGTACGTCGAGGAAGAACTCCGGCCCGGGAACAAAAAATTCAGCATCGTCATCAAGGCTGAGAAAGAAGTCAGCCACGGTGAAGTTTCGCGTGTCACAAAAGCAGCTGGAAAAAGCGCTAGTGATGCAATCCAGCTGCATCTCGCCGTAATGGAGACTCATTAGGATTCCCGTGAGCGTTCAGTTTCAATGCCCATCCTGCGCCAGTGTGCGCAGCGTCGACAATCGTCTCCTGGGACATCGTATCCGGTGCCCGGATTGTGACCAGTTCGTAGACATTCCTGCCGCGAACGAAAAGGAAGATGCGCCCGGTGCCGCGCCGCGCCGCGCTGCCGACAAATCGGCAGCAAATGCGCCCGCTGATTCAGCTGGGGGTGGAAACACGGACAAGACGCGTCGAGCTCCCAATCCGACTGCAGCGTATCAGGAAGAAGCGATTGACGACGCGGTCCAGTTTGGTTCATCTGGCCACGACGAGTCAGAAATGGACATGACACCAATGGTGGATGTGACATTCCTGCTACTCATTTTTTTCATGGTGACGGCAGCCTTTAGCATGCAGAAGGCACTCGAAGTACCGAAACCGAAAGAAGATGAGGCGAGCACCAATACGGTCGAAGAAGAACAGGACGAAGACGCTGTCACGGTAGAAGTGGATGAATTTGACTCCTTTCATGTCATCACCAGTGACGATGAAGCAGAGGCACCCAGTCGACACGAACTTCTCGTGCAGCTGAGGGTCGCGCGGGAAGGAACAGGCGGTGGTACTGAACCGCCCAGCAAACTGATTGTCAAAGCACATGAGGATTGCACACATGAACGCGTCGTTATCGCGTTGGACGCCGGCGCAGAAACAGGGTTCCAGCAAGTCCAATTGATGACTATTACGGAAGATGAATAAATCGCAGCAAGGGCGCGTCTGCAATGTTGAAAATCGCCCGAGTTTGAACCACAACACAACAGATAACATCGACTGATTAGCGTTGATTACAGATCGAATTGACACGAACACGCACAGTGGGCGTGTTGCGAAATAATTGGCAAGGGAGCTGAGTATGCTCGGCAAGCGGTTCTTGGACCATCTCGAAGAACGGGGGTTACTTGACGAAAAAATCATCAAGAATCTGCGTCAGCAGTTGGCTGAACGAGGTAACAAAGTCACCCCGGAGATGATCGCTGACAGGTTGGTGAAAAAAGGTCATCTCACCAAGTACCAGGCCAAGAAGCTGGTTGCAGAAGTGAGCACCGCCGCCGAGCAGGAAAAGGAGGAGAAGGCCCGCGCAAAAGAAACAGTAGTTGAGACCCACAATCCATCGACCGACGAACTCCTGCTCGTAGATGACGACGAAGAAATCGTTGCCATGGAGGCCGTTGATGAAGAAGAGACAGATCCACAACTATCCGCCGGACTAACCCCTCTGGACAATGACGCTGAGTTGACTCCACTGCCCAGCAACGAGCCAGAGTTAACTCCACAGACCGCTTCAATTTCACATGACCCGCTGGGTGCTGGCGGAATTGGCCATGACCCCTTGGCGGACCCTCTTGGACTTGAATCCGAGGTCACCGCTACACCAACAGGCTACGCCCCCACGGCGGAAACGCCAGCGGCACCCAAACAAAGTAAATGGGGATCCAAGCTATTCATCGGCGCGCTCGGTGGCGTGCTGTTACTGACGATGCTACTGGTCACTTTGGTGTGGGTACTCAATACCGGTAGCGGTGACGAGTTATTCGGCGAAGCAGAGGCAGACTACGATCAGGGTTCGTACAGTAACGCGATCGAGAAATACACGGCTTACCTGGAAGACTATTCGGGCCATGTCGATGTCAGCAAAGCCAGGGTGCATATGAACTTTGCACAGATCCGCGTCGCCTCGCAAGGAAAAGCAATCCCTAGCGAAGGACTCGATGCCGCGGAAGAACTCCTGCTTGCAGTCAAAGAAGAAGAAGCTTTTGGTAACTACCGCAGTGAACTAGCCACACTACTCACCCAGGATATGGCACAGAAATTTGCCACGGCTGCCAAAGTCGCAGTTGACATGGACGAGAAACGCCGACTACTGGAACTCGGCGATCGATCGATGAAATTAGTCGACAACCCGGAATACGTAACGACCAGTGATAAGGGCAAGGTGGGCGCCAATTTACGTAAGATTCAAGAAGACTTTGACGAAGTCAGACGCGACATCGAACGCGACAAGAATCTTGAGGAAACGCAAACCAAAATCAGTGACGCTCTCTCCAATCGCGACACCATTAAAGCCTTTCAGTATCGCGCTGAATTATTAGACAAATACCCCTCGCTTGAGAGCGACGAACGCATTCAAAAAACGACCGCGGATATCGCGGAACGGGAAAGTGATTTAGTAGAGGTTGTCGAAGACCCACTTGAACCAACAACGGAAGATACGCAGGACAACGCCGTCATCCTGGCGAGTAATGAGGGCGACGAAATTCCTGGAGTCCGCGATGACGACATCCTACCTGTCCAAGCCAGTGGAACAGTCTACGGCCTGCAAGCCAAGACGGGGCGTGTCCTCTGGCAACGCAAAGTGGGACAGGACCACAGTTTCCTGCCCACTGGCATCTCCACCGAACCTGGTGCTGACACGGTATTTGTTGATAGTCGCAGCAATGAGATCGTGCGGGTACGGTCCCAGAATGGCGAGCTTGTTTGGCGCATCCAGATAGATGAACCCTTCTACCCCATTTTCAGGAACAAACGCGTCGCCATCGCTACGGAATCCGGAAAGTTAATGGAGTTGAACCTGGATACCGGGCAAATTGATCGTCATGCGAAATTGCCACAAACTTTACGTGTGGGGCCAGCTTTTGACGCAACACGTCCCGTCTTGTTTCAGGCAGGAGAGCATTCCACGATCTATATCGTCGATGCAAACACTCTGGAATGTAATGAAGTTTATTATCTAGGGCACCAAAAGGGCGCGGTCTCGACAGCGCCAACATTGGCCGTCGGTATGTTGTTCATCGTGGACAACTACCGAAAAGACGAATGCAGAATCCACGTTCTGAGATCAACTCCGGATGGAAAAGAGCCCAAACAGGCAATGGACCCCATTCGCATCAAGGGGAACATCGTTGCCCCACCTATCGTTGACCGCCGGCGAATTTTGTTTGTCAGCGACATCCGCGGCATCCACCTGTTTGAAGTTGAGCCCAGCGCTGACCCACCCGTCCAGCCAGTCGTGACAGGGGTTCCGACTTCGAACAATAAACGTGTGCACTCGATCCCACTGATTAATGAAACAAGCCTGTTTGTCGCCGATGATCGACTTGCCAAGTACGAACTCAGGGAGACGACCAGCGAACTACTGTTAGAGTGGGCCGTGAATCAAAACAACACCTTTCAAGGAAGTCTTCACCGTGTCGGAGCAGCCATTGTCAGCCAGCGGCAACGACAGGATGGCGGCGTCACTGTCACTGCAGCTGATATCAATGATGGTCAGAAAATCATTTGGACAACCAAATTAGGCCAGGCCGCAGCACAAACGTCCCAGTCTTTCCAAGACTCTAGCCTGGCTGTAATCAGCTCCTCTGGAGACTTGTTTTCAATTGCAAAACAGCAATTTGAAAGTGGTGCGGTTGTGGAACCAATCCAGCGAGTTGACGCGAAAGTTCCCTATGTGTTCAGCCAGGCACTCACTCTATCTGAGCAGCGGGTTGCGTTGATCGATACCATCCAGGGCCAGGCGGCGGTCTACGATCTCTCCAAGTCACAGGTTCCGCCACAACTCATTTCTTTTCG
>CAZITS010000273.1:0-6998 GCA_964542185.1 uncultured Pirellulaceae bacterium | reverse complement strand
AGACGTTTTCTCCGGGTTTGTCCGGCCTACAGCGTGTAGGGCGTCGCCAATCGGAACTTGGGATTTTCATCGAGGTAGGCGTTTACACGATCTGTTCGGCCAATGGCTTCAGCCAGGAAGTCCACGGCGGCACGCAGTCGGTCATCGGGCTCAGCGCAACTAAGCCGTAAGAATCCCTGTCCCGCATCACCAAAACACTCGCCACCAAGGCAAGCCACGCCACGGTCTGCATCAGCACCTTGCAGCAGAAACATCGCCAATCCATGGGAGGTGATCTGCAAACGATTGCAGACATCCGCGACTGCCGGAAATACATAAAAGCTGCCTCCCGGAAGGAGACAGTGGACACCTTCCACCTGATTCAACGCTTCGACCAGCAGTTCCACTTTGCGCTGAAAATCCTGCATCCGGCGATCCCGTTCCTCCAGATCACAACGCATTGCTTCAGCGCCTGCCAACTGGGCAAAGGGTGGAATACAAGACAGTGTGGTATTGGTTAATTTGGCCAGCAATTCAATCACGGCGGGGCTACTCACCGCAAACCCCAATCGCCAACCGCTCATACTGAAAGACTTACTGAAGGTGTAGGCCGCAACGCACTGGTCAATCATGCCAGGAAGTGCCAGCGGGGAGTGATGGCGCCCACGCCACACCATCTGGTCATAAGGCTCATCGCTGAATAGCGCCACATCACGCCCTCGCAGCAGATCCGCCAGACCCTGTAAATCCTCTTCTGTGGCGATCCCACCGGTGGGGTTATGGGGGCTATTGAGAAAAACCGCCTTGGGACTCGGGTCTTCGTTCAGGAAACGTTCGACGTCGTCCAGATTCGGCCTGAATTCCCGATCCTGGGTAAGCGCCGAGAGTACGAGTCTCCCGCCGCGCCGCGCGATGTTCGGCGGATATGTCGGGAAATAGGGACTAAACACCAGAACGCCATCCCCCGGATTGACGAACGCCTCACAAAAAAGTTGTTCAAACGTCTTGGCCCCAGGACCGGCCACGACATTCTCACCAGAGACATCCAGGCCATACTCTTGCGATACATACGCTGCAGCGGCGTCTCGAAACTCGGGCAATCCTGTCGACGGTCCATAATGACAACGATCGTCACGAATCGCCTGGATGCCAGCTTCTACCGCAGACGGCGAGGTGGGAAACGGGCTGTCACCGATTTCAAGTTCAATGACATCCTTCCCCTGTGACTTAAGCTGCCTGGCTACGGCCAGAACATCGAAGGCCGTTTCGGTTTCAACGGAACTGGCAAACTGACTGAATGTGGGCGTCATAAATCGATCCATCCGAGGTGGGAAGTCTCACTGCGTAGCATTTCGCGATGCTCGAAAGCGTGTTTTAGTGTTTCGGCTAACGAACCCGCAAGCGGGGGGGCCACAACCTGCAATGGCCAGGGACTGCAGCGTGAAGTCAATCGACGCGATGCAGGCCAGGGATCGAGATCGTTTTCCTTGATTCGTGTCCATGCCACATTGCAACGGCACGCCAACACGGGTTAAAAAAACATCCGGCCGCGCTCACACGGAACACCGCGGATCGTCCGTACCGTACCCACCGCGCCCCAGTATTTCGCACTCCAAGATGGATTTCCCGATGACACGACGCATGATTATCCTGACCGAAGGGAATTCCAATCCCCACACGGCCAAAACCGCCTGCTGCCTGATTCGCTATAAACGCGAGGAGGTCGTGGCCGTACTCGACAGCACACAATCCGGCACAACGGAGCAAGCTCTCGGCGTCGGCGCAGACGTGCCTTTCGTAAGTTCGCTGGAACAAGCACCTGACGCCAATACGCTCCTGATTGGTATTGCACCTCCAGGTGGCAAGATCCCTGAGAGTTGGCGAAGCGTGATCCTCGATGCCATCGGCCGCGGCATGGATGTTATTTCCGGGCTCCACGATTTCCTGGGGGATGATCCGGAGTTCTCCGCAGCCGCCAGCCGACAGGGGGTCACGATCCGTGACGTCAGACGTAACGACGAAAAAACGATCGCCCGGCGCACTGGGTTACGTGAGGAGTGCCTCCGTATCCACACCGTCGGTCACGATTGCAGCATTGGCAAGATGGTGACCTCGGTTGAACTGACCCGCGCCCTGAACGAGCGGGGAAATGACACCAAATTCATTGCCACAGGCCAAACTGGCATTTTGATTGAAGGAGATGGAATTCCCCTCGATTGCGTCAAGGCGGATTTCGTCAGTGGCGCAGCCGAACGCATGGTCCTGGAACATCAGCACCACGAAATCCTCATGATTGAAGGCCAGGGCAGTCTGGTGCACCCCTCCTACTCGGGTGTGACCTTATCCCTGCTTCACGGCTGCCATCCGCATGGCTTGATCCTCTGCTACGAAATCGGACGCCACAAGGTCACCGGAATCGACCACCTCGCTATTCCGCCACTCGCCGAAATTCTCAAGCTCAATGAGAGCCTGGCGAGTATTTCGTTTCCCTGCAGCGTCATCGGCATCTCCGTCAATAGCCGGCGGGCAACACCCGCGGAAGCCGACGCCGAACGTGACCGTCTGCGTGACGAATTTGGACTTCCAGTCGCAGATGTGTTTCGAGATGGGCCAGGAGAACTGGTCGACGCCATCCTGCAGCTTCAACAACAACGCCTGAAGGACGGAAACTGATGGAACTTCGGTTACACGCGTTCGACCTGCCTTTAAAGCACACCTTCACCATTTCGCGTGGTTCAATCGACATCCAGCAGACGCTGGTCGTCGAACTTGCTGACCAAGGGCACTCTGGATACGGTGAGGCCACGACCAACGACTATTACGGTTTCACACTCGAAAACATGACCGCAGCCCTGGAAAAATTGCGGCCACAAATCGAAGCGACGCGGCTGGAAACACCCGAGGACTTCTGGGATCTCCTGCAACCGAAACTCGCCGACAACCCGTTCGCCCACTGCGCACTGGACCAGGCAGCCTACGACCTGTGGGGAAAACAGCAGGGCCAGCCCGTCTACCGTTTGTGGGGACTGCAACCTGAGTCGTTACCTTTGACAAATTACACCATCGGCATCGATTCGATTGATGTGATGGTCCAAAAAATGAACGAGTTGCCCGACTGGCCCGTGTACAAGATCAAGCTCGGCACGTCACACGACCTGGAGATCGTCCGTGAATTGCGGCAACACACTGACGCCGCGTTTCGCGTTGACGCCAACTGTGGCTGGTCTGCCGCGGAGACGATCGATCATTCCCACGCACTCAAAGAGCTCAATGTCGAGTTTATCGAACAGCCCCTGCCTGCCGACCAATGGGCGGACATGGAAAAAGTATTTGCTGCATCCGCCTTGCCCGTGGTCGCAGATGAAAGCTGCATCATCCCGGAAGATGTCGAGCGCTGTTACGGGCATTTCCACGCCATCAATATCAAGCTGGTCAAGTGCGGAGGTTTGACGCCAGCGCGTCGCATGATCGCTCGTGCCCGTGAACTCAACATGAAAGTCATGGTGGGATGCATGACGGAATCAACCGTCGGCATTTCCGCCATCGCACAACTGCTCCCGCTGCTCGACTACGTCGATATGGACGGTGCGCTACTACTCTCTCAGGACATCGCCTCAGGAGTCACCATCGATCAGGGGGTTTGCCACTTTTCAGACGTGAACGGGTCTGGTGTTCAGTTGCTAGGCGCTTCCACCGGTGATTCCGCGTCTTCTTCCTGACGCTGCTGCGCGTAGTCGTCATAGATGGGCAAATGCCGCCAGCGAACCTCCAAAGAAAGCAGATTCAGCGTCGTGACGTAATGCCTGCCGGCATGCGGCCCCCAGCGGTCGGGAACTGGCGTTCGCGGGTTCCAGCTTCCCGCCAACGGACCTTCTTTAAGCTGCTCGGTACGCAACATGGTTGACAACGGATCCCACCAGCGTTGCCACCGATCTCCACCCACATGGAACATGACCTGCGTCGCGTAGTACCAGTAATAGGTATCCCGTTGCGGCCGAGCTACGGTCCCATTCGCAGGTGGATGTTCCAGCAAATAGTCGGCACCACGCAGTAAATCCTGATTGTCGCGCCGCCATCCGGAAGCATAAAACCGCATCAACAATCCGACTGCGGTCATCGTCTTGCTGACTTCTCGACCATGTCCTTGCTGGGGTGTATTGGGGGCAAAAGGATTGTAGCGATACAGGTGCGGTTCACGTGGCCCCGCCTGAGCCAGCTCAAGCCAATTGTGTAGTTTCGGCCAGGCCTCTGCGGGTACATCCAGCCCCGCCAACCGCGCACTGTACAACGCCATCAACATCCAGCCCGTCACCGACGTGTCCGTCCCTTTCCGCGGCGAATAGCGCCAGCCGCCTCGCTCGGGATGCTGGGCCGCGAGAATGAAATCAATCGCCCGTTGCGCAGGTTCTTTAAGTGCCGGATCCTGGGTCATCCCATATGCCTCACAGAGCGCAATCGACGCAATACTATGACTGTACAGCCATGCCGCACCGATGGAATTCGGTTTCATCTCGATATACAGATCACCATTTTCCCGCTGGTTCGCCACCAGGAATTTCAAGCCTCGATCGACCGTATCGGCATACTTCCCTTCACGATGCGAATAGGCACCTCCCGTGAAGCAGAGTAAAGCCAGCCCGGTCGCCGCGGTATCGCTATTGATCGACACGGTTTCGTTAAACCCGCTGAGCTCCCAGCGTCCATCATCGACCTGGTGTCTGGCCAGAAACATTAAACCTCGCTCGATCGCAGCTTCGGTTCGGGAACCTCGCGATGAAGACCCCGCCCCCCCCATCGACCGCCGTCGTTCCTCGCGCCGTCGGAAAGCTTCCACAGCGTTTGCTACTTTAGGGCTGAAGTCAGGAAGTCCACCCAATTCACGACGGGCAAAACGCACCGTCCGCGACTGCACCTGCTGCCGTTCCGCAATCGCACGGCGATCTGGCAGGCCCGCCTCCCGTCCAGAAGTTCTTCCCAAGCCTCCGACACCTTGGGGTGCATCGATCTCCACCGCCAGGTTCTCAGGCTGCCGTCGCCGGAGCATCACACCACCCTCCAACACTCCCTCGCTGTCCTCACTGGTCACAGCAGCAACAGACCCCGTTGTTTTTCCGGGACCCGCCGGCCCATTCACCAGCGCTGCGGTCGCCGCACGTTTCGGTGGCCCCGACACCGCCATTCCACCGGATTCCTGCGCCACGGCAGCCGATTGATCGTCAAGCACTTGCCGTCGCCGTGGCCCCGACACCCTGCTGGCATCCCTGCCACGTGGCTTCAATTCTGCTACGATCCCAGTCGGCTGCGCCTCGCCCACCGTTTTTCGTCCACCTACCGATTGGGATTGCAGCGCCGTATCACCGCTCTCACCACGTTTCGCGTCGGCTGTCGACAAACCGGTGACCGCGGCCGTCACCGCCGACTCCAAAAGCGGCCCTGCCGCTGTACGCCTTGGTGAGCTACTGCCACCACCAACAGCGACCGGACCCGCAGTTGCACCAGCCTGCTCCGTGCGTCGCATCAGGCGCCCAGCAACACCGCTGAAACCAGCTTCCGCTGTCCGGTTTTGCCCAGACGGTTGTGTCGCACCCGTGACTGCGCGCCGCTGCAACGTCGCTCCCGCCGCCACAGGACCAGGTTCAGCGGTAGTGGCGCCGGCCTGGCCACTCGCACTCGCCGGAGCAGCAACCGCTGCGGATTCTGGAGCTGCTGCGGTCTGTTGACGCTGCACCCGCGGGGCACTCTCGCGGCCTTTTTCTGCCGTCGACGGCCCAGCAGCGTTGGGACCTTGGCCGGCTGCTTGCGACTGGTCGCGACGACTACGAGAGAGCGCCTCAACCACGCTCACCGCACTACTCTGCCTGGATTCCGCGGGCCCTGCCATAACTGTGATTGCCGCAGACTCTGTACCCTCTCCCCCCGAATCGCGACGCACACGAGACAATGCTTTTGAATCGGGTTGTGCCGAGAGTGGCGTTCCACCACCGTCCGCCGCAGGTGCCGTCGCTCGTTCTGCGACCAGATTACTGTCGAGACTCGCTAGATCGGGCCGCCGACGCGCAACCTCCGTCGCAGGCGCGCGAGGATTGGCTGGCCCCTGACGCGGCTGCCCACCACCCGCGGGCCGAAATTCGCGATCCGCGGCTACCAGACGTGTGGGACCGAGATCCACTTCGACTTGTCCGGCATCCACCGTCGGGCCTTGGGCTTCATTGGCTTGTGAACGCATGATTGCTGACGCAGACGCCGCAGCAGAGGCAGCCGGACGTTCACTACCAGCGCGCGTTGCTGTTTCCGTGGGCTGCGCTGCCAGCACTGCCTCTGGCAGTGGCTGACTTCCTCGCGCCCGGGGCATCTGCGCCGCCACCGCGCTCTGTAATGCAACTGCGCGTGGCTCTTCTTCCAGTGGACGCTTGCGCACCCGGGATCCTGACGCCAGTGCGGCGGGATTCGCCCCAGTCCGCTGCCCACGGTCCAAGTTGGGGCCGGCACCAGTCCCTGCAGTACCAATCCTGCCAGGTGCTAATGCCGAAGCGTGCAATTCTGTCTGTGACGTGTTATTCGATTCACGGGCCTGCGAAGAACTGGGACGTGACAGCGCCACCGGCGACCGGACAACCTCACTCTGCGCGAGCGCTCGCGAGGGCGCGCCTGCCGCCTTCAGGGGTGCGGTGGTTGGAACCGCTGCCATGGCGGCCCGTCGATCCATGTCTCGGCGCCGCTGTACCGTGCGACTACGGACGTCCTCTGCGCTCCGCGGGGCGGTTTCGGACCGCGCTGCCTCACCATCCGGTGAGGTCTGCCGAACCCGTTCTGCAAGTGTCGGTGCCGGTTCAGATTCATTGGTCGCTTGCGGTCCTTGATTTGTCTTCACCTGTGCGACCCGCGTCGGCACATTCAGTCCACTTGGCGCACTGCTCCTTCGTTCCAATTCCCGTGACACAGCAGTTGCCTGCGGACCGTCCTCAGGCGGCGCAACCCTCCGCCGCGCCGGCGCGCGGCCCGCGACTTTCAGGGATTCC
>CAZITS010000272.1:0-7025 GCA_964542185.1 uncultured Pirellulaceae bacterium | reverse complement strand
TTCGAAGAGATTTTTTCTTCAAACAGCAGAATGTAGCAATTCTCGAGTTCGACAGTTACATCGTCCTGGTTGGTCACAAAGTGCGGCGAGAGGAAACCACGGTCAAACTGCATGCCTTCCACGACATCGACAGTCGTCTCGTTACTACGACCTTCCTCAACCGTGATCACTCCATTCTTTCCAACCTTCAAAAAGGCATTGGAAAGCACCTGGCCGATCGTGGGATCGTTATTCCCAGCAATCGTTGCCACCTGCTGAATTTCCTTGCGGTTTTTCTCATCGAGTGATTTCGCAAGTTTACTGACCTCGTTGACGACCAGTTCGGCACCCTTCTGGATACCACGAGACAAGGCCATCGGATCCGCACCAGCGGCAATCATCTTGAGGCCTTCGCGGAAAATAGCCTCGCCGAACACCGTCGCCGTGGTCGTACCGTCGCCAGCCACATCATTTGTCTTGCTGGCCGCCTCTTTGACGAGTTGGGCACCAAGATTCTCGTAACTGTCGTCCAGATCGATATCTTCGGCGACCGTTACACCATCTTTTGTTACTTTGGGTGAACCCCAACCCTTATCGAGCACCGCATTTCGTCCGCGCGGACCAAGCGTACTGCCGACAGCACGAGCCAGCTTGGAAACGCCCGCCAGCAGAGCCTGTCTGGCAGCATCATCAAAAACCATTTGTTTTGCCACGGGTCACTCCTGTTTGAATCAGCCGATGCCTCAATCGAAATACCGTTGCGTCGCAACGGTCAGCGCAGTGAATGCCTGCAAACGCATTGATTCCTGCGAAAATGACAGTCTTCCTTTACAGATCGCTCCTATAAAGCAACCTGTGTGCCACACGCCCAAAATCTTGGAAGAATGGTTTTTTTGCCTGTATTCGCGGCAGATCCTGGCTGCGTCAGGGAAGTTCGGTGTGACACGAGAAATGAGCCTTCGGGCCAAGTCTGCCAATTTGGCAGAAAACATCCAGGGGCGAAGAACGAGGTCTAGCCTGCTCGTCTAACGCGCCCACGCTGGCCGCGACCAACGGGGCATCCAGCCCGCCAAGGCAACTCCCACGTACCACCGGGCCTCTGCACCGGCCCCCCTGCCAGCGAAAATCACTTTCGTGGCTGGAACCATAGCCCGTACGCCGTCTCCCCAAGAATCGCGCGGCGTGCCGCAGTCTCCAACTCCAAACTCTCGGAAAAAATACGCAGATGATCAGCGTAGGAAATCTGCGGGCACCACAATTCACAAGGAAAATCACTGCCCCAGACGCAGCGATCCGGGCCAAACGCCCTGATCACCTGCAAACAAGCGGCGTGCAGTGCGCGACAGGGGTAGGGAGCTTTCGTTCCAGTCGGCAGAAAAGTCAACTTTGCATGCGCGCGGGGGATCTTCGCCAAGGCCACGACATCTGCGAGTGCCGGCTCTAGTGTCGGCCCCACCTGCAGGTTCAGGCACTGGTCAATCACAATTCGCAGTTGCGGGTGGCGTTGCGCCAACGCTTCGATCTGCGTGCGATACTGACGGCCCACCAGAACATTGATCACGATCCCTAGCGATTCCGCCATTTTCCATAAGCGCGCGACGCCCGGATCATCCAGTCGGCCACTCTTGGCGGGAATGCTCCGCATCCCGCGAACGTTGTTCAGCTGCACATGCTGTTTCAATTTCTCGGGGCTCGTCGGATCGTCGGGATCAAGCGTGACTACACCGACCATGTAATCCGGATTTAGGCGCGACGAGTCGGACGTAAAACGGTTGTCCCAGCGATAGTAGGTACTGGTCTGGATCGCGGTGACATACCTGACACCAGCAGCTTTCATCTCTGCTCTCAAGTGCCGCAAGGTACCCTTGCCTGGTGGCGGGCGATAGGGTTTTTCAATCGTGGGGTACCGCTCTTCATCCGTCCCGTAAATATGCGCATGGCAGTCGATAATCATCGGCTCCGTGGCAGCCTGTAATGCGACCGCGGATTTGTGGGGCAACGATGCGATGGCCATGCCTGTCGAAACACCATGGAGAAACTGTCTCCTGGGAAAGGATACTCTCATCGTCTGCCTCATCTTCAAAACGGGAAACACAACACAACCTGGCAGGCAACGCGGCACAGCATCTGCCAGGTTGTACTGAGCAGTACCTGCCAGCAGCCCAAATCATACCTGATCTGCATACCCAGGGGGTGGTCGGCGAGGAGACATTCCCGGAAGTCAGGCAGCCTTCCGGCGGCGTTGTTTGCGCCGTCGACGGCGTTCCGACTTCGACAGGCGTTGCCTGGATGGTGCAGATTCCCCGGCCAGTTCGTCAATCAAATCGGCCGTGGCCTCGTCCTCCTGAACCGCTGCATCGACAGCCAGGGTATCCTCAGCGTCCTCCATTTGCGGCGACGCATCATCAGCGGATTCCTCCACCTCCAGCGTGTTCGCATCCCCATCCACAGTTGACGGAAATGCAAGCACGTCAGGGACCGCGGCTAGTGCACTGGACTCAACATCCCGTTCGACAGTCTCGCTGCTCGGATCCTCACGACGTGGCCGTTTCCCCATCCCCTGCGCATCGAGATAAACATGACGACTGTAACAAGCCAGTGACATCAGCAACCCAAAATGACCACTCAATACACTCGCGGATGCGACCACAACCTGATCGAACTCCTGAGGTGCAGAGACAAGCCCGAGCAGCATTAGCGCCGCCCAGGCGTATCCGGTCATCGCAATTCCAAATGCGATCGTTGCCAGCGCTGAATAGCGTAATTCCAGCACCGAACGAAATGTGCATGCAGCAATTACGGTCGACGCCACCAGCAGCCACCAGATGGTACCATCCCCATAAACTGCAATTCCCGTCAGCACGCGCATCGCCGGAGGCAGCAGTTGATGTAATCCTGTCGTCGCGTCCAGACTACCGACAACGAGCACGGCCGCCACCCATAACCAGCCACGGTAATAGCCACGATAGTCGTCGTGACGATGTCTGCGCAGCAGATAGACCTGAACTGCCAGGAATGCTGCCAGCATCAAAAACCCAGAACCAACCCAGCTCGCCAGGCTGCCGGTAGCTCCCGGGTCGAATGGCCTTAATTGACCGCGCGAGTAGATTCCTGGCTGTTGGCCTAGCCTGATAAAGAGAAACTCCACTGCGAGGATCAGTACCACGCCCCCGAGCAGAACACAAACCAGTGTCGCCACCCGCCAAGGAATCAAGTCACAAAGGCGCGGTTGCCGTTCCGCTAGTGCATCATCGGTATAATTACCGAATTCGGCTCGTGAAGTCATCTTCCGCGGGGCAATGGGCTGCGGCTGCTGGCCACCGGCAAGCGCGGGACTGTGATCCCCCTCCTCAATAAGGAGCCGCCGCCGCCGCTCACCACGTTGTCGACGGCTACCCTGCATCCCTGCCAACTCCTGCCAACGTCCTTGCTTGCAGACTCGGGGTTGTTTCCGAGCCGCGGGCCTGCCATGTGCCGGACCGACTTCATCACGCGTCTTGTCGGTCGCGGTCCGCGTCTATAGTTTTCGGCTCTTGGCAGACAACGCCTGCAATCTGGCCTGAGGCAAATCGACACAGCGTCCCAAGAATGGGGCTGCCGGCTGCAAGTCTGGAGAAGCTGCGCAAGCCCGGGCGTCCAAATGGACGCCGGCTCGCCTGCGCTCCCTGGTCTTCCGGTTACTTGGCAAACTGATTACTGAGGACACCAATCTTCTCGATTTCGACCTCCGCGACATCACCCGGCTGCAAAAATACCGGCGGCTTGCGTGCGGCACCGACACCAGGAGGCGTCCCCGTAAAGATGATATCTCCCGGGTGCAAAGTGCAGACATTGGATAGATAAGCGATCAAATGGTCGACGGGAAAAATGAGCTGCTGCGTATTGGAATCCTGCATTGTCTCACCATTGAGACGGAGCTTGATGTCAAGGCAGCCGGGATCGGGAATCTCATCGGCCGTTACCAGTTCAGGACCAAATGGAGCAAAGTGATCAAACGTCTTGCCCAGTAACCATTGGCCTCCGGGTTTTCCCAACTGCCAGTCACGAGCAGAGACGTCGTGCCCACAAGCATAGCCCCCGACATACTCCAAAGCCTGATCCTGAGGAATCTCGCGTCCAGATTGACCGACTACCACCACCAATTCGGCTTCATAGTCGACCTCGGAACTGAGACCGGGCAATGAAACAACATCGTTGTGGGCCGCCACAGCCGTGCTAAATTTACTGAACACTACAGGCTCGGTCGGAGGATCAACACCAGATTCCGCTGCGTGATCTGCGTAATTCAAACCGATGCAGAAGATCTTTCCCGGTTGGGGAACTGGGGCCAGTACACGCACGCTCCCCGCCGGTACCCCATTACCCGCCGCAGTAGCTGCGGCTGCCCGCTCTCGCCCTGCAGTACCCATGGCCAGCAACTCCGCCAGTGACGATGGCAATTCAGCGTCGGCCTGCTGCAAATCGACGTAATCTCCGTCTCGAACTCCGGCCACGCGAGGCCCAGTTTCGCTTTGGTATGTTACTAGACGCATGCTGATTCCTTCATGAGATTGTCTCCGCGCCGTATGCTAATTTTGTGCAACGCAGGCAATCACGAGCCTATCGGAGCGGGCGGCGCACATCAACTTCCGCCGAGTTTAACGCCGGGGTACCGTGCCGACCAGCAGCCCACGCCGGCATTCCGAAATCTGCCGGTCAGGGAATCAAACGCTAAGGAATAAAACGCTGTAACACATCAAGTGTCTTCCGCGCCATGGTATCTGCGTTCAATTCTGTCCAGACGTGCCGTCTCCCCTGCTCCGCCAATTCACGGCAGAGCTGTCGATTCCCCAGTAACTCCGCCAGCGTGTCAGCCAATTGTCCTGGCTGCTCGGGCGTTACCAGTCGGCCACCTCCGGTCTGCCCCAGTAACTCGGGAAAGGCACCGTGGTCGGGCACAACAACAGGGACACCAGCGGCCAATGCTTCCAAAACAAACAGCCCCTTCGGTTCCCGGTAGGTGGTCGGTACCGACAGGAGGTCCAGCGACTGTAGAAATGCGATCTTCTCACGACGATCAATTTCGCCCACGTATTCAAAAACATCACCGGCCCCCGCTGCACGCAGTCTGGCAAACTGCGTTTCCGCGTACGCCCGCTGGCCAGGCCCTAGCCAACCCGCAATGCGCAGGCGCGCATCTTCCATACCTGGCCGCTGTCGCAATTCCAGAAAAGCGTCAACCAGCACATGCAAGCCCTTCTCTTCCGCAATGCGTGCCAGATACCCCACCGTAGGAGGCGCCGATGCGGGGCGTTCCACTGTCGTTTCGGCGGCCAACTGAAAATCGCGAGTATCTACCCCCAGTGGGATTTTATGGAACCGCTCCCGCGCAATGCCAAGATACTCGGACATGACGCCTGCGTAATAATCGCTATGCACCAGAAAACCGTCGATGTGCTCCACCAATCCTCGGATCAACGTCTGGGCACGCCCACGATACGGCTCTACGAGGTTGTCCAGAAAAATATCATCGCCCTGTAGCGTCACAACCACAGGCACATTCAACGCCTGCTTGAGGCTGGGAACACAACCAGCTATGAGAATGTTGCTGAAGTTAAGCAAGTCGGGTTTCTGCTGGCCTTGCATCCACCGACATAGCCTGTGAACTTCCTTGCGTTGCCGCCCCTGGCTGCCCTGCAACATGGAAACCGCCAAAGCCCCCAGTTGCCGTGGGCTCGTCTCCATCGCGCGTGAAGTAATCCACCGGATCAATCCAGGGCGATCTAACCACCGATCCAGAATGCCCGGCAAATACCGAAAGAGAAACAACTTCTGCTGCAGGTAGACATTCAGACCGCCAAAAAATACACGATCAATGGTCGCGTCTTCTTCGTCGGTCCGAATCGGCGTGTAGGTTGGAATCAGCTGAACATCCACACCCAATCGGTGCAGCGCACGCGCCAAAGTGTTGTCGTGAAGGCAACTACCGCAGTACATCCCTCCCGCACCTGCCGTCAGGTAGTTGATCTTCAATACGGATTCCGTTGTCTTTGTCGGATCGGACATGCAAAGGCCCATGGTACTCGGACATGTGGTACTCGGACATGCAAAGAGCCATGGTACAAGTTCAGCTCTCAGGTACAAACCACGCGACATCATGAACCACAGAGACTCCTGCGCTCACGGCGTCGCGCCTAGCCCAGTCAACTCGTGAAACGCATCCACCGTCTGTCGCAGTAACGCGTGGTATTCGCTGGCTTCGATCTCCGGCCCCATCAACTCCACCTCCCAGGCACCGTCATAATCGGCGGCGCGCAACCGGCCCACTATCTCATTCAGTGGTAGATTTCCACGGCCCAGGGGAAATCGATCCTGCTCATCACTAGGCGGCCCGGCAGCATCTGCCAATTGCACCAAGGCAATCCGCGGAACGAGTTCCGGGATGCGGTCCAATACTGCTGGATCATGGCCAAAATGATACGTATCAAACGCGATTTTCAACCATGGCGAACCAATCCGATCGATCAACTCCATCGTCTCATCGAGGGTATGCAAAAAAGTCCAATCCGACGCGGATTCTGGAGGCATCGGCTCCAGCGCCAGCGGCACACACGCATCCTGGGCAGTTTCCAGTAACTCGCATAATGCCTGCTGCAAAAGACGACGGGCGTGATTACGCGTATGACCAGCACGCGGACCACTATGAACGAGGAGGCAGTTTGCCTGGAGTTCGGCGGCAACACGCATTGCCTCAAGGGCATCCTGCAAACTCTCGGTGTAACTACGCGCATCGCTGCCTGTAAAGCCACCGGTCCAATGGAGGCTGGAAACACCGAGGCCGGATTCCGCCAACAGATCGAGCCCTCGGATTTCACCAAAATCGGCTAGTTTTTGGCGCCAAACTCCTATCTGGCCAATCCCAGCGGCCAGGTACTGCTCTACGTCTTCCTCAAATGACCATCGGTAGGTGGTCATTTCGTTCATCGCCAAGGTCACCATCGGGGCACTCATGCAAAGCGGGTACAGTCTTCGTCACATGCGATGCGGGGCGTAGTATGCGGGAAGCT
>CAZITS010000271.1:0-7027 GCA_964542185.1 uncultured Pirellulaceae bacterium | reverse complement strand
CACGACTTCACCTCGGCAGAGATTCTCGACACGTAACCGTTCTGCTCCGGCATCCGCCGCATGCTTCGGAAACTCCGATTCGATCGGTCGACCGACCATCATCTCGATCAGCCGCTCGCGGGAAACCGCGTCGATCTCCTTCGTACCGACGTGCTCGCCATCTCGAAGCACCATGACACGATCAGCCACCTCAAAGACTTCATCGAGACGGTGGCTAATGTAGATGATGCCGATGCCGTGGGCCTGCAGATCCTGGATGATGGCAAACAGATGGTCTGCCTCTTGAGTTGTGAGCGCTGCGGTTGGTTCATCCATGACGATGATTCTCGCATCGACAGAAAGCGCCTTCGCAATCTCGACTTTTTGTTGTTGGGCTACGGTCAGATCCCGGCAACGTGTTTCGGAATCCATCTGCAGCCCCATCTTCTCGAACAGGGCTACGACGTTACGTCGCTCATCACTTATGCGGACAAATCCGGATTTCGTCAGCTCCTGCCCGAGAAAAATGTTCTCGCGAACCGTGAGATCGGGGACCAGATTGAACTCCTGGTAGATGACCGATACACCGGCTCGCCGCGCTGCCGTCGGCGTGGCGACCTGGACGTGCTGGCCGTCCAGAAGGATTTCGCCGTCATCCGGCAGATGCGCCCCGCCAAGCACCTTGATCAGCGTGCTCTTGCCAGCGCCGTTTTCGCCCACCAGGGCCAGAACCTCGCCCCGCTGCAACGTAAGAGAGACGTCCTGCAAGGCATGCACACCCGGGAACGACTTGTCAATTCCCCGCATCTGTAGCAGAAACTTTGAATTGGTTGCTGAATCCTGCATGGCGTCTTGAGAGCGAGCTCGCGGAGGACCTCGGCCGTGTCGTAGTCGTCAGGCGGTGACACGGGAAGACCACGCTCTGGCGAACGTAGCTTGGGAAGATTTCATTTCCTGCCAGCCTTACGCCACATCGAATGCAATTCGCGTACTTTCAGAGACTTGATGATTGCATCCCCACCATTAATGTAGAGTTTGGGTGGTGGCCCCTTCTCTTTGGGCAGAATGCAGTTGGCACCAGAGATCTCTCCGTGATTGACGAAGGCTTCGATGGATGTACGGTCAACCAGGAGACGCATGTGGATATGCCCGTTGATCGGCTCGACTTTCATCGGATGCGTCCTGCATGAGACCACCTTCTTCGTCCTGGTCGTGTACTGCACATCATTACCGTGAATCTTGAAGCCGAGTGCATCAGATTGCCCTGGGTCGAACTCAATCTCGATGTCAAAGAGATCTCCTTTGATGCCGCCTAGCAGATCGTTGCCGTGACTCACAGTCACGTTCTCCCACTTATGTTCTTTTGCGTACAACTGCGTGATTTCTTTGACGGGATACCGGCACAGGCGGATCTCATCACGGACCGTTCGCAGGCTCAGTACACACGGAAATGTCAGTTGCTGATTGAACGGCATGTCCGGGAATTTACCTCCGCGCATCCAGGCCATTTGAATACACCTGCCATCCTCTTTCGGAACGTCACTCCATGTTTGTGTCGCATAGAAATTGAATCCGTAGTCCAGAGCCGTTTTCTCTTGTTCTGTGTGAAACCTGGTTCCATCAAACTGACCAATGACGTAACTTCCGTTCCCGTCTGACAGCACCCATTTCATTTGTTTGCTGTCACCATCCAAGGGCAACTGGAACATATCCGGGCATTCATACATGTCCGGGAAAGTGCTGAGCTTCTCCCACTTTCTCAAGTCTTTGGAACCGAAAAACAGATAGCTCCTCTTGGGAGGGCCGTAGATGATCATGACCCACTTGGATTCGGGCTCGTACCAGAACACTTTGGGATCACGATTGGCATGCGCCAGGATCGGATTGTTCGCATATTTCGTCCACGTCCGTCCTCGATCGATGCTGTAGGCCATGCACTGTACCTTTTTCGTCCAGCCGGTGAAAAAGGCGAGCAGGGCCTTCTCGTCTTTGGTTCCGAACCCGGACGTGTTGTGCCAATCAACAGCCGCGCTTCCCGAAGCCGTGTTGCCGAGTTTATCGTCTCTGTGGAGCTTGGGAGGAAGCTCCTCCCAATGGACCAGGTCCTTGGAGACCGCATGGACCCAGTAGCTACCCGCACCGTTGGCAAAGAGATGCCACTCCCCTTTGTAATAGACCAGCCCATTGGGATCGTTCAGCCAGCCTTCTTCGCCACCGTGTGTGTTTTCACCTTTGATGGCAGGATTGAGTTTCGAAATGGTCCATTGTCTGGCCGTGAAATGAAACTGTGGCCGCAGACGTTCTGTGTACAAAGGTGTCTTTGCCTTCTTTGTCTCGGACTTTTCCTTTGCCTCAGCTTTGCCCTTGGTCTCTATCTTGATCTTGAGCTTGAGCGTTATCTCGATCTTTGCATCTTTGCTATCACTCGGTGGTTCTCCGTGCACGGAACCCGAGTATCCGGCGAGCAGAACAAGTCCCAGAAACGCGCTGATCATTCGCATCGGAAACCTCCGTCTTTGGTAACCCGGCAACCGTTCGCGCAGAGCCAGGTCACGGCCTGATCTGCGGATCGCACTGAATACCGTTGTCATTCAAGCTGTTAGTGTTGTCAACGACCTGGCTCACAGCAGAAGCGATTTTAAATAAAAGGAGGACCCACTCAGGCAACGACAATCGCTTCCACTTGAACTGCGTGCCAAGACACCTGCGGCCACAATAACGGCACTCGCTCGTTACGCATCGTGTTTGTTCCTGTTCATTTCGGATCCCGCAACGCGTCAGGAATGATCCAGGACGCTTGGGTAACAAGCACGTTCAAGGACGCGAAGGAAACGGCCTGATTGGTTGCATATTGGGCCGCTGCGTTTGCCGGAAATGTTGCCTGTACGGCATCACCGACCAGAAACACATTGAAGTCGCGACGCAAATTCTCGTGTCCGGCCGTCGTGCTACAAACGCACATGTCGGCGTGGTAACCGCACAACAGCACATGCTCGATGCCGTTATTCTGCAGAAAACGCCGCAGCGCCTCGTATCCCTCACCGTCGTAAACAACGACATCGCTGGGGGCCACCTCAAGGGAACTCATCACTGGTATCGGCAAGCCCCGAAACCCCTGGTTGTTGTATCTGGCCGACGCATCGAGACCGGGAAACTGGCGGAAGTAGTCGATCGCCGGCTTGCCCGACGGCAACTCGATGCGTTTGGGAATGTCATTACCTTGATACTCAAACGACGTCAGTTTGGCCGTCAACTGCTTTCGTGCTGCCGCGCGCTCAGCCGCCGATGGGCTGTAGGCCATCGAGCGATAGAGTTTGCGGCGAATGGGATCGCCCCGACCTGGCAGGCTATAGAGAACCATACCAACTCGAGCGCGAAGCCGCTTCAGGAGTGAGTTCACCACGACTTTGCCATGTTCCACCATCACTCGGTTCTTGTCGGGTGTGCAGGCAAAAATGGCGCCGGCTGGCTGCGGTGTTTCCCAACCCTGACCATCGTCAACACCCCACGGGTGCACGACCACAATTGCCGTTTTCGCCGCTGCTAAACGGTTCGGCATTTCAATGACGCCGCGCGCGTTATAAGAGAATCGCCAGGCACGAACGCTCAAGTCCGCAGAGGCGTCGCTCATCAGCTGCGGTGCTTCATACCGCACGGACGCAATGACTGGCTGCACGAACTTCGGATGATCGGCGAGCAAAGGCTGAGGGTCAGCAAGCACTTGCAGGTCATTGGAGTAAACGCGAACTTTCCTGGCACTACGGGCCGGTGTTGCCGGAGAAGACAAGAGTGCCGCGGCGACCAACAGAGTGCAACTCACCAAGACCGTTGATTTGAACATGCGTGGTTACCGGTGAAGGAATGGGAAGTCTCATCGTGGCCCAGAGATTCTTGCGCGGCGCCGCTTTTGCCGCAACACCATTCAATGCATGGGTTATCGTGGCGCTCGAAAGATCTGATCTGGCACGTCGACGATGGCCCACAGCATAGCCTGGTTGCCGCTCCAGGAAATCATAATGGGAGCTCCACTGCGAATCCAATCGTTCCTTATCAACGGCGATGTCAAATACGGCGGTGTCAAATGCAGTACGGATGCTCGACTCCTGAGGCGTTGCGCTACGGTCAAGAAAACTCGTCACGCGCCCACGGCAATGTGTGCGTTATGCTTGCATGAGACGTTTTGTGGTATGCTGGTAGTCTTATGAACCACTCCCTCAACGCACTGTTCTTGTGCGCAGTAAGCGGACTTGTTTCGGTCTCCACTGCCAGCGCCCAAGAGGTCACCTACGCCAGGCATATCCGACCGATCTTCGTGCAACATTGCGTGAAGTGTCACGGGGAGAATCAGCGCGCAGAGCTCGATTTACGGACTCCGGAGGCCATCGTTCGCGGGGGCGAATCGGGACAGATTCTTGACGGCACGAATCCCCAGGAGAGCTTGCTTTACGACGTCATCCATGAAGGAAGGATGCCACCGAAAGGAAGTCAGCAGCTATCGGCTGCTCAAGTCAAACAAATCCAACGCTGGGTTCTCAGTGGGGCGAAGTTTGGTACCGCTGCCGAAAAGGTAGTCAAGCGAATCAATCAGCATGACGTGCTGCAGATTCTGCGGTTGCGTTGTACGGTTTGCCACGGGCGGCAAGAGAAGTCCGGCGGACTCGATTTACGTTCCAAGGCGTCCATTCTCAAAGGCGGAAAGGCGGGTCCGGCCATGGTCGTCGGCAAGCCGGCCGAGAGTCTGCTGCTCAAACGCGTTCACGCGGGGCAAATGCCGCCCAAAAGTCGGCTGGCTGCGGTTAGCGTCAAGCCGATGGAGAAGTTGGAGATTGCTACGGTAACCAGGTGGATTGCCGATGGCGCTTACGTGGAGGACATTCGTCCCGACATCGCAACCCAATCGGGCGATCCATTGGTAACCGATTCAGATCGTCACTTCTGGTCATTTGAAAAGCCGCAAGCGGCTTCAGTTCCCCTCGTTTCACGCCTGCAGGTTTACAACGCCATCGATGGCTTCGTGCTGCGTCGCTTGCAACGGAAGGGCATGACGTTCGCACCTCGCGCCAGCCGACTCACCCTGATCCGCCGAGCCACCTTTGACTTGACCGGACTTCCACCTTCACCCCAATCGGTTCGCAAGTTCCTGGCTGACAAGCAGCCTGGCGCTTATGCCAGGCTGCTTGATCGGCTGTTGGCTTCGCCTCGTTATGGAGAGCGATGGGGCCGTTACTGGCTCGACATCGCTGGCTACTCCGATTCCGAAGGCGGACAGCATGCCGACCGTGTCCGCCCGGAAGCGTACCGCTACCGCGATTATGTGATTCGTGCTTTTAACTCCGACAAACCATACAGTCGCTTTCTCGTTGAACAAATCGCCGGTGACGAGCTTGCCGATTATCGCCGCGCGAAACAAATCAGCGACGATGTCTACAACAACATCGTGGCCACGGGCTTCCTGCGCATGGCACCAGACAGTACCTATGCCGGCATCACAGCCTTCGTACCGGATCGGCTCGAGATCATTGATGACGAAATCGAAGTGCTGACATCCTCGGTGATGGGACTCACCGTTCGCTGTGCACGATGCCACTCACACAAGTTCGATCCGATTCCCCAACGTGACTACTATCGTCTGGCCGCCGTCTTCAAAGGTGCCTGGGACGAACACGATTGGCTGGAACCAACAGCCAAACGGTATCTTCCCTATGTCGCGCATCGTGAACGCAGCGAATGGGAAGCGGGCGAGAAAAATTCCAACGCTGAAGTTAAGGCGGTGCAGGCTCAACAGAAGGCGAAGAAGATCACAGACAAGGCCGCCAAGGAACAAATCGCGGCGATTAACAAGCGACGACGCCCTGCACCCCAAGTGCGAGCGCTTTGGGACCGCGGCGAACCGACACCGACGTATATTCTTCAACGAGGCAACTATCTCACGCCGGGCCGGCTGGTTGGCCCTGGTGTCCCCTCCGTGCTAACTGACGGGAAAACACCCTTCGCCGTCCAACCGCCGTATCCAGGTGCAACTGGACGCCGGCTGACCTTTGCCCGTTGGTTGACCCAGAAGGATCAGCCACTGACTGCCCGGGTGTTTGTCAATCGCATCTGGAAACACCACTTTGGTCATGGGCTCGTTCGTACGCTCGACAACTTCGGCAAGGCGGGTATGCGCCCCAGTCATCCACAACTGCTCGACTGGTTGGCGGTCGAGTTTATGCGACGCGATTGGTCGATCAAAGAAATGCATCGGCTGATGATGCTGTCGCGCACGTACCAACAGAGTTCGCAGGTGGATGAGTCGTTGCTGAGACAGGATATCGCGAATGATCTGTTCAGCCGTATGCCAATGCGACGTATGGAAGGGGAAGTACTGCGAGATTCCCTGCTCGCGCTTTCAGGACGACTGAATGAGAAGCCTTATGGTCCGGCCGACAATGTGAACGCTCGCAGTGACGGGCTGGTCGTTTCGATGGGACAACAGGACACCTGGCGACGAACGATCTATGTGCTGTCACGACGAACGACACCGCTGACCATTCTCGACAATTTCGATGTTCCACAGATGAACCCCAACTGCATCGATCGGGGGGCATCGATCGTCGCTCCCCAGGCGCTGCATTTATTGAATAATCATCGTGTGCATGAACTCTCCAGGTTCTTTGCCGAGCGGATTCGTCGAGAAGCTGGTGCGAACCCGCTGGATCAAATCAAACGTATCTATTGGCTGGCGGTCGGTCGCGCACCAAATGCGAACGAATTACGAATCGCAAGCCAAGGGTACGAAACACTGAAGCGTGACTGGATGAAGAAGCTGGGCGGCAAGGAAGTTGTCGTGAACGCAAACCTCCAACTTTGGGCGCGAAAGAGCACCCCAAACAAGGTTTGGGAAAAGGACCTGATCTCAGTTTGGTCAGCGAAGAGGGAGCTTCGCTACGGTTTAATCGAATTCGATGTGAGCAAGCTAGGAAGCGCGGAGTGGCGTGCGGCTCGTTTGCAGCTTGGCGTACTGAATAGTGCTCCTATTCGTCAAAGCGCTGCACTGATTGCGCCTGGC
>CAZITS010000270.1:0-7034 GCA_964542185.1 uncultured Pirellulaceae bacterium | reverse complement strand
TCATTCATCAAGCCGATCAAAGGAGACAGCACAATACTGAGAGGTCTGGAGTGTTCGGAGGAAGTTCCAGCCGCTGCGCTGTTCGTCTGCTTGTGTTGGGCGGCAAGGTGCTTGTGTTGGGCGGCAAGGCACAGCGCGGGGACTTGATAGCAGAGCGATTTGCCCATGCCAGTGGGCATGATAACTAACGCATGTTTGCCGTTGAGTAGATGTTCGACAATCTGTCGTTGAGGGCCGCGGAAAGCGTTGTGCCCAAACACATCGCGTAAGATCTGTTCTGGCGTGGTCTCGCATTTATCGTACATAGTCTGCCAGAAGAATCGCAGTGGCGGGATGCTGAAGGAACAAACTTGTTCGGGGAACGCTAGAACGCTGAGCAAAGAGGTTGCGCGTCACGCGACCTGTATGGCCCGACCAGTTTGCGCGGACTCGTAAATGCCGAATACAGTTTTGAGGGCACGTAGACTATCGGAATTACTTATCGGAGGTGCCGTGTTTTCGGAACATGCCTTAATTGCTGCAGCGACAAAAGGAGTGTAGCCACTCACTCGTTGTGCTGGTTTCCAGCTCTGAAGTTGCCCGGCACTGTCACCGGAGTTCGTCACCCATTGCAGTCGCGGCTCGGCGACGGTTTGAATTCGCAACCACCCTTCAGCTCCCCAGATCTTGATATGGGTATGATAGCCTTTGTCGAGATAGTAACCCGATGTCAATGTCCCGAGGGTCCCATTGCTGAATTGCAACGTGGCGGCGGCCGAGTCTTCGATATCGATAGGTTGTCCGCCTACATTGGCTGTAAAGCCACAGACGCTGCTGATCGTCGCATCGGTGAGAAACATTGCCAGGTCGAGCCAGTGGATGCCTAGCCAGATGAGATGGCCACCACCGGAACGACTTCGCTGTGCGAACCATTGACGATGGTAGTCCGGTCGTGTCAAACGTGTCTGGTCCGCTACAAGGTGCATTTCCAGGCCGTAGATTTTTCCAAGCTTTCCCGAGTGAATGAGTTCACGTGCTGCCAGGATTTCCGAGTTCGAGCGGTTGGCAAGCGCAAGCATGAGATGGCGATGCTTGGAGTCGGCATGTCTTGTCAGCTGTTCGAAGTCCCGAGCTCTGAGGCAGGCAGGTTTTTCTGCAAACACGTGGCAGTTTGCATCTAGAGATCGCTGAATTACGGGTGGGGCCAGACCCGCTTCCAGCGTGACGAGAGCCAACTCAGGAGACTCGGCGGAGAGTAGTTCCTGGTGGCTGCGGTATACACCGATCAACTTTTCTCCGAGTGCGCGGCGGGCAGCGTTTTCCCAGCGCCCATCCGGATCTCCCAGAACTACGCTACTACAGGCTTCTGCAGCTGCCAGGGCCTGCAAGTAAGCGCTGACATGTGCGCCGTCGGTATTTGTGAGTAGTCCGACCTTGATTGGTTTTGACATCCTGTTTCCCTGTGCAGCCAGCCTGGTAAACGTCTTCAATCACAGCGATATTGACCAACCACTCAATCTGGTGTGCCGTATCCGATTTACCAAAAGGGAGTAAAGTTGGCGGTCATAGTGCATCCGGATCGGACGCGATTTGCAGGCCTAAGGACTGATGCTGTTGATTGACGTTCTGCATATAGCGTTGGAAAGCATCTTCGTCACGCTGGCAGCTTTGGGCCTGGAAGACAATCGCAAACGCTCGGCGGTCACTTGTCTCACTGCGGTTCGGATCGGCCCGATGAATTGTATTACCGTGGTGCGCGACAGCGTCACCTGGATTCAACTCAATAAGTTGTTCACGGGCGGCATCTGCAGGGCCATAATCGGTAATTCCCTGTGAGAATCCCAGTACGTTCGTGGACCCGTGGGGTCGAATACCCAGAAGATGCGAACCTTGCACATAACGTAGTGCACCATTGACCGCCGTCGCGGGATCCAGAGCGACCCATATCGTGGTTACGTATGCTGGAGTCAAGCAGAAATAGTAGTTGTCTTGATGTGGAGGTGTAGTGTGGTCAATTCCGGGAGGTTTATTGAACCACTCAGGCGTTTCTGCATGGCTTGGCTCGCCGATTAGTGCTTCGGCCAGATTGGTCCAGTGTTTGTCATGTGTGTAACGGACCAGGTCCTCATCCTCGATGTGTTGCAACTGTTTCAGCGTTTCAGGGCGTTCGCGATCGTGAAAAAAAGCGCTACTGTCGGGTAATCCAGGGACTTTTTCTTTGATATAGCGTTCCAGGGAAACACAGAGTTCGTCTAGTTCATCAGAATTCAGGAAGTTCCGCACCACGACGAACCCGTCACGTGCATAGGCGTCCTGAAGCTGGCCGTGGTTGAACAAGTCACTCATCGATTTGTGTTTCCCAGAGATTGCCCACCTGTTATCTCGACGCGATCACCGAGCTTTGACATCGTAGGCCAGTAAGCTGTCTTTTTCTCGCAGATACAAAATACCTCCGGCGACAACGGGATGTGGCCAGCTGTCATTGCCTGCGCCGGGGATTGTGAATTTTCCTTTGAGTCGAAAACGTTTGCTGTTGGCTTCGATTAACGCCATCGTTCCATCCTGGTAACGAAAGAAGAGATTTCCATCTGCGTATGCCACCGCGGCGGATCCGGTACCCGGTCCACGCCGCTTCCAGCGAATTTTTCCAGTGGTTAACTCCAGGCAGGTTGGCAGACCGTTGTTGCTCCCATGGCCACCGTAAATATGATCATCAATCAGCACAAAGCCACCGTGGTGATTCTGAAAACGGCTGCCATTCAAGAAAAACACTTCTTCAACCTGGATCTTCCCAGCATCTTGGGGTTTGAGCCGGAGTAACACACTGCCTGCGTTGTAGCCGTTTGCGGCAAATACAAGATCGTTTCGTACCACTGGAGTGGGGATGTTCGCCGTGGGATTTGCAATTCGGTTATAGCCCCACAGGAATTGGCCATTGGTGTCACGGACCCCAATTAGACCGCGGCCAATCATCTGAACGTACTGGCGAATTCCAGCCACACTTGTTGTCACAATAGAAGAGAACGCGGCACCGTCACGGCCATTTGTTCCCAATTCAGGTGCCCTACAGGTCCAACGTAATTCACCGGTGAGCTTGTTGAGTTTGACCATCGTATGTTCGCTACCGCCGGGGGTGCAAACTAGCGTGTCGTCGTCGATCAACGGAGATTCTCCGTATCCGCGCCCGGATTGCAGCTTGCCACCAAAATCTTCCATCAGTTGGCGACGCCACAGCATTTTCCCGGAATCGGTGTTCAAACAACACAGATCACCGTCCGGAGAAAGTGCGTACAGCCGAGTGCCATCAAGCGTTGGTGTCGAACAGGGAATACGGTTCGTTTCATCGATTTTTACGCGCCAAGTTTGCTTTCCGGTAGCTATGTCAAACGCAAAAACGACAACGTCAGAGTCCAGACGACCGAGCGTATACAATCGATCGTCGGCGACGACGACTGATGAATAACCAATGCCCAGCCCGGTTGTTTTCCAGACCAGTCGTGGTGCTGTCGTCCAGCGTTTGAGGAGATTTGTGTCGCTGGAGTGTCCGTCTCGGTTGGGGCCCCTCCATTGAGGCCAGAGTCCCTTGCGCGGCGCATCCTCACTTGTGCCTGTGGTGACGAGTAGCAAAATGATCAGCAGGGCGCGGTAGTTCATCAAGTGCGACATTAGATTGACCCGGTGTATTGGGCAACTTGCCAAAGACGTTGACCAGGAGACTTGCTCAACGGTTACAATGTATAACAAGATCTACTGCGTTTCGAGGTGAAATAGATATGTTTGCTAGACAGGCTATTATTGGACTGCGGTGCTGGATCTACTTCTTGCTGATCGCACTGTCTGTGCAGTGCCTTGGTACCGCACAAGCAGCGGCGGTCGCAAAACCGATTGAGCGTTTACGTGACCTTGGTGTACGCGTTGAACCGTTTGTGCACGTTCGAGAGCGGCGTCGGCATGATCGCTGGCGTAAACTTCATCGCTTTCCCACGCCGTCAAAAGCGGTGGTGAAACCAGGTGGATGGTATCTGACATTAGATGATCGTCACATCGATGCTCAAGGACGTGTTCGACCAGAAGTTCTAAAGCTCTGCGCAGAGGGGGTGCTTATTCAGGGATTGAGTGTTCGCAATACAGAACTGGAGAATGCGGGGTTGGTGTCGTTGGGGAAAATCAGCAGCTTGCTGGCGCTGGACTTGAATGGCACGTACATTGACGACGACGGATTGAAGCACGTCGCATCCTGGCCAGAATTGCTGGATTTGGATTTGGGTGAGAGCGATATTACGGACGATGGCCTGCGTCACTTGAAGAACATAGCCCACCTGGAAGTACTTGTTCTGGCAGGCGGTGATATTTCGGACGCAGGGATGAGTCACGTAGCCGCGCTGAAGCAGCTTCAGCAGCTGATCTTGACCGGCTGCATGGTGACTCGCGCCGGAATTGCAAAATTAACGAAGTTGCCAGACTTGGATAGCCTTGGGTTGGGTGAGACGAATATTCATGCCGATGACCTGCAAGATTTGAATGCGCTGACACAGTTGCGCGTACTCGATTTGTTTGGTACAGCAACGGATAATCGCAGTATGCGGTACGTGCGAGACCACCGCGGAATTGTGGCTCTCAACCTGGGGGCTTGTGAGGGGATTACTGACGAGGGTGTTTTGCATTTGTCAGAACTGAAGACACTGCGTGGACTATTGTTGCGCAAAACTGGTTTCGAGGTAAAAAAACTGACCGGCGAGGGGGTACGTCACCTGTCCCGCGTGACAAGTTTGGAGGTTCTTGACTTGCATGCTGTGCAGATTGACGACAAGTCCGCGCTGCATCTTAAGAAGCTCAAGCAACTACGCGAGGTTGATCTCAGCCTGACGCAGTTGACCGACGAGGGGCTTGCGGCGCTGGCCAGTTTACAACGGCTTGAAAGGCTCGCACTAGTTTACTCTACCGGTTTTGCCGGTCCACAGATTACCGACCAGGGAGTCGTGCATCTGTCGCAATTAAAGAAATTGAAATCATTGAATTTGATCGGTGCGAAAATTACCGATCGGTCTGTGGAGCTGCTTGTTTCGCTAAAGCGTTTGGAACATTTGGTATTAACGGAGACGGAGATTTCGGTTGCCGGCTTGCAGCGTTTACGTCAAGCGTTGCCTCGTTGCAAAATTCAAGAATAGTAGAATGGAGACCTTGTGAGTGTTGCTGACGAGTCCGTCGGTAGTTTGTCCTGAGGCGATATGATCGCACGTATTATGGTGGATTTGTGAAAATCCACTACCACAATGGCACCCATGCTCAATAGCCTTGATCCTTTACTCACCGCTGAGATGCTACGGACTCGTCGAATGTTGCTTCGAGCGGGAGCCCTCGCAACGTTGAATTGGTCATGGCCTGCCAAAGCAGGACGCAACGCCGCTGCGGCTGAGTCAGATGGGCAGACGCTTGGGAAGGCCAAGTCGTGTATCTTGATTTTCTTGTTTGGCGGGCCGTCTCAACAGGACCTTTGGGATCTAAAACCAGACGCTGCTGCTGAAGTTCGAGGCGAATTCAAGCCGATCGACACGCGTGTTCCCGGCATGCAAATTGGGGAACATTTGCCGCAGTTAGCTCAGCAGAGCCAGCACTTTACGATTATTCGATCGATGCGGCACACTGATTTTGAGCATGGCAGTGCTTCTTATACAGCTTTGACAGGGCAGCCCCATCCCTTACCAGGTACGAACACACCTGCCCGTCCAGAAGATTTTCCAACTTATGGGTCGGTGGTTGGACTGAAGCGGCCTGTTGTCGATCCAGTGCCGGACGCAGTGGTGCTGGGACCGGTGATGCACCAGGGCAACCGCCCTCCGATGGCAGGCCAGAACGCAGGTTTTCTGGGGCGTGGGTACGATCCGTTTCGCATTGTCGGTGATCCGAATCAAGTTGGCTTTCATGTTCCTGGTTTACAGGTAAAGGAAGACATCACGGCGCGTCGTCTTGGGGATCGGCGAACTTTACTGAGTTCGTTGAACCACCATTCCCGCAGAATGGCACGGTCGAAAAAGGTGGCGGCGATCAGGCGACTTCATTCCCGTGCGTATGGCTTATTGAAGTCTTCTCAAAGCCAGCAAGCTCTTGACGTCGAAAAGGAATCGGCTGAGATTCGTGATCGATATGGCCGTCACAAATTCGGCCAGACTCTGCTGCTCTCGCGGCGACTTGTGGAGTCAGGAGTTCCGCTAATTCAGGTCAATTGGTCTCGGAGCAATGCCGACCAGTGGGACACGCATGCAAAAAATTATCCTCGATTGCGTAAGATGCTGCCTGCTTTTGACCAGGGGCTCGCGGCGTTACTTGAAGATTTGCAGGATCGCAGGTTGCTCGACTCAACGATGGTTATTTGCCTGGGGGAATTTGGCCGCACTCCGCGCATGAACAAGGATGCTGGGCGCGATCATTGGCCCGATTGTTATTCGGCCGTTGTCGCTGGAGGAGGATTGAAGATGGGCCAGATCGTGGGGGCCTCTGATCGTATGGCTGCGTACCCGACATCGGACCCCATTGCCCCTTGGGATTTGAGCGCTACTATGTTCGATAACCTTGGAATTCTCCCAGCGGATGATATCCATGATCTGCTGGGGCGACCATTTCGCATTTCTCGCGGACGAGTCTTGCGGGAACTCTTCTAATTGCCCGCAGCAAAGAATGGCGAGCGTTTGTCAGCTAGTTTCCGCCATTGCGGAATCGGCAAACCTCAACAGATCTTGCTGGGCGTGGAAACAGAGATGGGGGAGCCCTCGGCTATAAAAGCGGAGGCCAGGTGCCGCAAAGGTTTGACGAATGCCGCACCGTACAGGCTGGCCACATCGCAGTTCAGATCGGCATTTGTCGCGGGCCAAATTTTCCACGGAGGATGTTGCACCTCGTATTCCACTGTGCCGCCGTCTCGTTGGGGTGTATACCCCCAATAATGCTCGGCAATGAACCCTTCGATGGAATCTGGCGCAGGGAGCTGAAGCGCATCCTGCGCAGTTAGCGTCAAGCCTTGCCAGCGCTGTTGTTGCTTCCACCGATAGGAGACATGG
>CAZITS010000269.1:0-7035 GCA_964542185.1 uncultured Pirellulaceae bacterium | reverse complement strand
AATTCGGCGACCAGACGATCGTCTGCTTCGCGGAGGCGGGCAGGGATGGTCTTCCAACCTGCTTTGATGGCTGCTCGCAAGCGGCGTTCGCCCGATATTAGCTGGTAACTCTCACCCTGGCGGCGCACCAGGACAGGTTGCAGCATGTCATGTTCTTTGAGACTTTCTGCCAGAGATCCGAGCTCCGATTCGCTGAAATCTCGGCGTGGCTGGAACGGATTGTCTTCAATGTCATGCACGTTCAAACGGAGCTCGCGGTCGTGGGAAGAAACATCTGTTGATTCCTCCGCGTCCGTCGTGCTGGTGGGTGTTGCCACTGGTGGAGCAGATCCCGTGACAGGATCTTGTGGAGTACCCAGTAACGCTGCTAGTCCCTTGCCTAAACGTCGATCCTTGCTCACCGGTCTAAGACCTCCATACAGAGTTCAATGTAAGCACGCGTGCCGCGCGATCGCGCCGCGTGTTCTAATACGGACTTGCCATGGCTGGGTGCTTCGGAGACGGCCACATCTCTCGGTATGACCGTGTCAAAAACAATGTCCCCGAAGAACTCACGGACCTCATCGTCGACTTCGTGCGTGAGTTCGAGAGAGTGGTCGTACATCGTCAAAAGGATGCCACCGAATTCGAGCCGACCTGGTTGTTGTTGCATGACATCACCGATCACCCGAATCATCTGGGTGAGGCCTTCCATTGCGAAATACTCGCATTGAATGGGCATGACCACTTCGGTGGAGCATGAGAGTGCGGTTTGCGTGAGCGGACCCAGGGATGGTGGGCAGTCGATGAGTACAAAATCATAGGAGGTCGTCCCCCGCGTTAAATGCGCTTTGAGCGTCGCTGTTTCTCCGTTGGTGGCGGAGGCGAGAGTTTCCACATCCTGAAACCGGCGGCTTCCAGGTAAGAGATCTAAGCTGTTGGTACGCGTGGTGAGTAGCGAGTCACGAAGCGAGTCGGATCGCAAGAGTGGGTGCTGGTCGCACGGTTCGTGCCCAAGACCAGTAGTTGCGTTGCATTGGGGGTCCAAGTCGACCAGCAGTGTTTTGGACCCGGCGCGGGCGAGGGCGGTTGACAAGTTGATTGCCGTGGTCGTTTTGCCGACACCACCTTTTCGATTCGCGATGCAGAGAACACGGCTCACGGGGCGGCTCCGGGGAAGCGTTCATTAGTCGTACATTCGGGAGCGACCTGGCGTCTGCTGGCGACGTGGTCGTTCCGCACATGACAGGGGTGCGACGCGGCGAGGGCGATGCACTCCATTTGGAATAATCCTCAGGGCACTCGGGTGACGGCACATCCAGGCGGCGCGGCATCATTTCGGATTCCCGTGCCAGGTCTGGCGACGGGAGTTACTGAAGTGAACACGAGCTTTCCGGCCTGTGATGGCTGGGAATTGTAACTACAGCTGCCCGGATCCCGAATCCCATTTTCGACGCTGCGATGACGCACGCGTGCCAGCCAGATTGCCCGTTTCACGTGGAACGATCCTGGGAACCCGATTGTTTCCCGTGAAACACCCGTCTTACCAACCCGTTAAGACGGTAAATTAGCAGGGTGCTACGATTGCCAGGAGACATGCCAGGATTGGATTCCTGCAGCCTCCCTGACCAGGGATCAAGGCTGACTCAGCGAGTGGAATACCAGCCCGCTGAGCAGCTTGGGGAAGAAATACGTGCTTTTAGCAGGCATCCGTTCCCCCTCGCGACTGACGGCGCGAATGTGCTCCAGACTGGCTGGCATTACCAGGGTTGCCAATGGAAAGTGTTCGCCCTGTTCAGACCCGTTTTGTAGACCCTGGATGACCTCCTCAACGCGATGCACGTATTGTGGCTTGGGATGTGACTCCACTTCCAGCAGTGTTTCGATGACCAAACGGTGCAAAATCGAAACACCGAGGCCTTGCCAGCTGCTACTTTGCTGCGCTGAGATACCGGCCATCCGCTGGCGACCCGCTTCGGTTAGCGTTGCTAGCACCCATTTCTGGTCTAGTGCTGTGTAGAGTCCCAGCATTTCCTGGCGACCTGCTGACTCGATTTCCTCCCAGACCTTTGTTGCCTGGTCCGGGCCGGAACCTGCCGTTTGGATTGTAAAGCAATCCGTCAGTCTGGCTTGCAATTCTTGCGAGCTCATTTCGGGCACTCCCCGAAACAATCGGTGTGTGGGCAGTACGATCATGCCGGGGTCGTTCATGCTGACACACATCATCAAGACGCCGTTAGCAGGGTCGGTTGCTGCTAACGGGCCTTCCTGTTTCCGCTCCTCGAGAAAGTTGCAGGCCGTTTCATAGCGATGGTGCCCATCCGCGATAAAGAGTGGGAGTGTCGCCATGTCGGTGGTGACTTGCTGGATCACTGAGAGGTCAGTGACCGGCCAGATCCGATGGGTAATTCCTAAATGGTCGACTGCTTCCAGGGGCGTTTGCGTGGTAATTGCGGATTCTAATCCCTGCTGCACGACATTGTCGGCGTCGGGATAAACCGAGAAGATTTGACTTAAATTGGCCTGGCACGCACGGGTCAATTGCAGCCGATCGGCCTTGGCAGCGGCGTGCGTTTCTTCATGTGGGTAGATGGACCCGGATCCTAGCTTCTCCAGACCCACACGCGCCATAAAACCACGTCGCGTGAATGATTCGCCGCCGTGCGTATAAATCTGGTGATAAACGTAAATAGCCGGGGCTGGATCTGTTTGCAGGACGCCGTCCCGTTGCCAGCGACGCAGAGTCGCAGCAGCCCTGGTGTACTGATTCTGAAGTTCGCCGTCGCCTGCTTCTGCACGGTTGAGAATCAGGCGAATGACATTCAATGGGTGTTGCTGGTACAGTTGGTCCTGCAGAGCGGGATCGATGACGTCGTAAGGGGGGGCGATCACATCACTGAGTGCTCCGACCTGGCCCAGATTGTAGCGAATGCCACGAAAGGCATGGATTTGTGCCATAGCAGATTCTGTGTAGTAGGGGTGGCGCGGATCGGGGAATGGACCGGACGGACGTGCTCTGAAATTTCCAGTGGGACTGCGGTGAGACCCAACCCCAACGCCGTCACGCCCAGCGGTGGTACTGCTAGCAGTGGCTGGCGGTAACGTTGTGTGGTCTGAGTGCCGTTACCAGACGCCACCGCAGGCTGCAGCCATGTCCACCTGGCAACTGGCGCGTATCGCTATCCCTAGTACCGGTAGTGTTCGGGCTTGTAAGGACCTTCGACAGGAAGTCCCAGATAGTTAGCCTGTTTGTCCGTCAGCGTCGTCAACTGAGCGCCCAGGTGGTCCAGGTGCAAGCGGGCGACCTCTTCATCAAGTTGTTTGGGAAGCAGGTGAATGCCGATCTCAAAATCATCTGGGCTGCGCCAAATTTCAATCTGTGCCAGGACCTGATTGGTAAACGAGTTACTCATCACGAAGGAAGGATGTCCGGTGGCACATCCCAGATTGACGAGCCTCCCTTGGGCTAACAGTAGAATTGCATGCCCGTCAGGAAATTCGTAACGATCGACAGGACCGCCGACGTCGGTATCCTCCTTGATGCGCGTCTTGGTGATGTGTTCGCTGTCCTCAAGATACGCGACATCGATTTCGATATCGAAATGACCAATATTGCAGACGATGGCGTCATGCCGCATTTTTTCCATGTGGTCGCCGGTAACGATATCACAGCAGCCGGTCGTGGTGACAAAGATGTGTCCGGCCGAACAGGCGTCTTGCATCGTGACGACCTGGTAGCCTTCCATCGCAGCTTGTAATGCATTGATGGGATCAATCTCTGTAACCAGGACTCGCGCTCCCAGGCCTTGCATGGATTCAGCGCATCCTTTGCCTACGTCGCCAAAACCACAAACGACGACGGTCTTGCCTGCGACCATGATGTCAGTAGCTCGCTTGATGCCGTCGGCCAGTGATTCGCGGCAACCATACTTGTTATCGAATTTGCTCTTGGTGACAGAGTCATTGACGTTCATTGCAGGCACCTTCAAATCACCCTTGTCGAGCATTTGCTGCAATGCGTGGATACCCGTCGTAGTCTCTTCGGTGATGCCGCGAATTTCGCCGAGCAGTTCAGGGAATTTACGATGGACGATGGCCGTCAGATCACCACCGTCATCGAGGATCATATTCAAGGGTTGACCGCTGGGAAAATGGAGCGTTTGTTCGATACACCATTCGTATTCCTCTTCAGTTTCTCCCTTCCAGGCGTATACGGGAACGCCGGCAACGGCCATCGCGGCTGCGGCATGGTCCTGGGTTGAGAAGATATTACAGCTGCTCCAGGTGACTTCCGCTCCAAGTTTGGTCAGTGTCTCAATTAGTACGGCGGTTTGGATCGTCATGTGAAGGCAACCCGCGATTCGGGTGCCGCGCAGTGGCTGCTCGCCTTCGTATTTCTGGCGGAGTGCCATCAACCCAGGCATTTCATTTTCAGCCAATTCGATTTCCTTGCGGCCCCAGTCAGCCAGCGAGAGGTCACGTACCTTGTAGGGGAGTTTTTCAGTACTGGTGCCGGACACAGCGATCTCCTTGACGTCGTCGAAAGACTGCCTCTGAGGCAGTTATGGTAAATGTGGAAACAACGCCAACGCGCACTACGGAAAGAAAGGCCATTCCGGTGCGATAGCGCGTGGCGCTGTGCGTAATCATAGTCAGGATGGGGGTAGATCGACAACTCTCCAGGACGAAGGTTGATGTGGATTTACCCGGCGGTGGGTATGCAGGTTGGGTGCCTTCCGCCGGTCATGGGCAGTGCAAGTCGCGCTCGCTTGACTGGGTGGGACTCGCTGCCGCATTCGGCAGTTTTATTTTGAACGGCGCTGGTGATCTGCAAAGGCACGCTGCGCCGCGGCGACGAAATCCCGCATTTTTTGCGGGTCCTTAACGCCTGGTTTGCTTTCTACTCCACTGGCGGTGTCGACCGCATCGGGTCGGACCTGGTGAATTGCTGTGGCGACGTTTTCCGAGATCAGGCCTCCCGCCAGTATCAACTGTGCACCTTGCAACTTGCCAGGCAGCGCGGCGACGGCGTCCCAGTCTGCCGTCTGGCCCGTACCACCGTATTGGCCGGACTGGTAGCCATCGATCAGGATTGCTTCGGGGAGGCAGGAGAGGGTCTGGCAGTGATCGAGAAAGGAGAGCAAGGAGTCAAAACCAGCAGGGCAGCGGCGGGCTGCAATGATGCGATGCCCACGGAGCTCGGCGCAGTATTCTGGAGTCTCATCGCCATGCAGCTGGATCATATCGAGCTGCAGTTGGGTAGTCGTCGCCAGAATAGTCTCGAGGCTGGCGTTCACGAAGAGTCCGACTCGACAGACCGTATTTGGAATCGTCTGGACAATCGCATCGGCTTGATCGGGCGTTACATAACGCCGACTTTCAGGGAAGAAGTTGAGACCGATGGCGTCGGCGCCGGCCTCAACGGCTTGCCGGCCGTGGATGGCGGTGGTGATTCCACAGATCTTGACGCGAAACATCGCTTGCTCACTGTCGGTGGCGAGGCCCTGTGCGGTTGACAGGGGGTAGCAACGAGGATGACACCACAGCCGGGACCCGTCAGGCCAGGGCTCCCGGATGCGTCGGCGATTGTAGTTTACCCCATCAGCCGGTTCCGCGAGGACCAGTGGCATAACCGGTAGAACCAGCAAAGTTTGACTCAAGGTGAGGTCAGAGCCGGGTCGATACCTCGGACGCGACTGCGTCCATTCGAATTTGGTGTCAATACGCTATGTCACTTGTCCAACGTGTCGAAAAGTGGTTGTCTCAGCCCGTTTTACGTACGGCGTACGCCATGGGGCTTACCGGGCTTGTCGTATTCTCTGTCTTAGTGTGGGTGCGGGGAGGACCCGCGCGACAGTATACGGCGCAAGCCGCAGTCAAAGCTGTCGGGGCGATAAAGACACCGGGGCAGGCGCGGGAAATCGTGGGAGAAATGTCCGCCGCAGTTCACGGCCAAATGCGTCTCTGGCGCAACGAGGTTGCACCGGCCGCGCTGCGCTGGAACATCAGCCAGAGTAGTGGGCAGTCGTGTTTGCGCGTCACCATCGATGTGACAGCTCCTTCGACGGGGGCCGCTTGTGCGACTGCGAACGCAGCTGCATTGGAAGTCCTCAAGACAGGACGCCGCATGCTGGTCGCACAAGAAGGTGCCAGACAGCGGCGGCGTTTGGAGTCAGCACTGGATGAAGCCAGGCATTATGAAACGAAAGCGCGGCATGCGGTTGATTCGCTGACACCACAAACTGACGAACCTGGTTTGCCATCACGCGACCAACCGGGCACGGTTGCGGAGTCAGGAGCGGGCAAGTCTGGAAGTGAAAGTGTGGCAACAGTAAATGGGGATCCGGCGGTGCGGGATCCTGGTGGCGAAGCCGCCGCTCTGAATGCAGGACTTGATGATGCGATGACGCGGCGTCAACAGGCAGAGATGGCACTGCGTTTGGCGGCGCCAATAGGTTCTCCCGGACGCTGGCAGAGTCACCGGGCTCAAGTGATTGCCAGGTCTTCGGGTAGACCAACGGTAGCAACAACCGTTTGGATTCTGGTGGCCTCGATCGGTGTCGCCTGCATGATTGGTGCGTGGATTGTGCGTGGGCGAGTTTATCGGGTTTGGGTAACGGCGCAAGAGGTCGAAAGTTCGCTGCAGTTACCAGTGCTGGCAAGCCTTACACAACATGACAAGAACCCGCTTGTACCACGTATACAAAACCGGCGGAGAATGATTGACGGATGGATCACGGGTTGTGAATTCGGGATCGCGATCGCTCTGCTGCTCATCGTCCTCTTCGCCGCCATGGGCAACCAGGCTAGCGCTGCTCTGGTTCGTGATCCTTTGGCAATGCTGGCACAACGTTTCACACCGGTATCGTATGGTATCCCCTGACACGGTAGCGACAAACTATCTACGGAATGCGCCATGTATGAACAGTATTTCGATTTGACAGGACGGCCATTTGGATCGGCTCCAAATGCAGATTGCTGGTTTCCGGCAGAGGCCATTGAACAAGCACGCGTGGCGTTGACTCAAAGCATTAATCTGGCGGGTGGCGTCGGATT
>CAZITS010000268.1:0-7148 GCA_964542185.1 uncultured Pirellulaceae bacterium | reverse complement strand
GTTAATTTCCTGGCGATCGATGCCTCCAGCAAAGAACCTCGTTGTGGCCCAAAGTGGCGGCCCCAGTCCCGTTATCAATAACACGTTACGAGGCATCATCGAGACGTGCCAGGAGCTGGACGCGATCGGCACGGTCTACGGCGCCCGCCACGGTATTGAAGGGGTGCTCAAAGAAGAGCTGCTGGATCTCTCCGGACAAAATTCCGAAGAAATCTCGCTGCTGCGTTACACACCGGCCGCCGGATCAATTGGCACCTGTCGCTACAAGCTTAAACCCGATCAACAAGAAGACTTTGACCGCTGCCTCGATGTATTTCGCGCGCACGAGGTTGGCTACTTCATCTACATCGGTGGCAACGATTCGATGGATACGGCCAACAAGATCGCTCAACTGGCAGAGCAACGTGGGTTGCCCTTGGTCGGAATTGGCGGTCCCAAGACAATTGACAACGATGTCGGTGATAGTGAATTCAAGCTGATCGACCACACGCCAGGATATGGATCTACTGCGAAATACTGGATGCATGCGGTGCAAAACGCAAACCAGGAAAACCTGGGGTCCAGTCCGGCCGATCCGGTACTGGTACTGCAGGCGATGGGACGGCGCATCGGTTTCATCCCCGCGGCCGCCCGGCTAGCCGACCCGGATCGCGAAATGCCGCTGCAGATTTATCTGGCCGAGAGCCCTTGCTCACTGGAACAACTTGCCGACAACGTGAACGATCAACTGCGTCGAGATGGCCGCTGTATCGTCGTCATCAGCGAAGGATTCGATGTGGGGCAAATCGGTGAACGCAAAGACTCGTTTGGCCACACTCAGTTCAGTTCCAGCGAGATCACGGTGGCGCAACGCGTCGTCAACTACTTGAATGAGCAGGGGCTGGCTACCCGCGGTTCCGCACGCGGGAACGTCCCCGGAACGGACCAACGGCACTCAATGGCATACGCGTCCACAGTCGATCTCGACGAAGCTTATCGAGCAGGACAAACGGCGGCCCACCTGGCGGCAGCGGGAGACTCCGGCCACATGGCAACCCTGTTGCGGCAACCTGGTGAAGTATACGGAGTACGCTACGACAAAGTACCGCTGGCTGACGTCGCCAATAGCGAACGCAGCTTTCCAGCTAGTTGGATCGCCGATTCGGGGTGCGACGTTACAGATCATTTTGTGCGTTACGCGCAACCCCTCGTTGGCGAAGGCATGCTCAGCCTCCCCATGGTCGGTGGCCGCCAACGGTTGACTCAGTTTGAACCCAGGTACGCAAATCAGGTTCTGGAACCTTATATACCCCAAGCCGACCGACATTGACGAGCGAATACCTGGCGGGCTGGCAATATCCTGTTTTACTTTTCGTCTGTAAATGGACCACACCATGTTTGAGATCGCCCGGCAACATGACTTCCTGGTCGCCATCGATTCAGACGGCTGCGCATTCGACACCATGGAGTTGAAACACAAGGAATGTTTCATTCCGCACACCATTAATTCCTATAACCTGCAAGCGGTCAGCAAATATGCACGAGAGGCCGCCGAATTCGTCAATCTGTATTCCAAAAGCCGGGGTATCAACCGATTTCCTGCCCTTGTAGAAACGCTTCAGTGGCTGCAAAAACGTCCCGCTGTGATCGATCGCAACATCCAGATCGCAATCCCCGCAGCACTCATCCAGTGGATCGACACCGAAAGCAAACTAGGCAATCCGGCATTGGCAGCACGCGTCCAGGAGACCAACGACCCCGCCCTGCAGCAGGCCTTGGACTGGTCCGAGAAAGTTAACGAAACGGTAGCGCAAATCGTACGCGGTGTTCCTCCGTTCCCAGGGGTCCGCGAGTGCCTCGAGAAACTAAGTTCCCAGGCAGATCAAATCGTCTGCTCAGCAACCCCGAATGAGGCATTACGTGCCGAATGGTCCGAACACGGAATCGACACCTTCGTGCAAGCAATTTGCGGCCAGGAAACCGGGACGAAAAAGCAAACATTGGCCAACGCAGCGAAATACGACCCAAACCGTGTGCTGATGATCGGCGATGCACCGGGCGACTATCGTGCGGCCGCAGCCAATCAATGCCTGTTCTTTCCAATCAATCCTGCCGCCGAGGAAGCCAGTTGGAAACGGCTTCTTGAGGAAGGCATCGAACATTTCTTGAATGGCACCTTTGCTGGAGACTACCAGACGGTTCTATTGGAGGAGTTCGACGCCACGCTTCCCGACCAGCCGCCGTGGCCTGTCGTATCCTAGGGTTTCTTACATCACCAACGACTCGTAACCATCAAAGAGAATCCAATGACTCAGGAGTGTGACATCGGGCTCATGGGTTTGGCCGTCATGGGTCAAAACCTCGTACTCAATATGGAAGATCACGGCTATCGCGTGGCTGTGTATAACCGGACAAAGAGCAAGACGGATGAATTCCTGGCGCAACCGCAAGTCGAGGGTCGCCAAATTGTGGGTGTCGATACGTTGGAGGCTCTGGCGGCCCAACTGAAACGGCCTCGCAAGATCATGCTGATGATCAAATCTGGAGACGCCGTCCCCGCGTTTTCTGACCAGCTCTACCCGGAACTATCGCCAACAGATGCGGTAATCGGACAGTTGCTGAACGTGCTTGAGGCCGGTGACGTGATCATCGATGGTGGTAACACCCACTTTCGTGACACCGAACGCCGAACACGACTGGTAGAGTCCAAAGGTCTACTCTACGTGGGTACCGGTGTATCCGGAGGTGAAGAAGGGGCGCGTTTCGGACCCAGCATGATGCCCGGTGGTAGTACTGATGCCTGGCCACTGGTCAAAGAACTGTTCCAGGCCATTGCCGCCAAAGTGGGTCCCGCAGAAGACATTCCCTGCTGCGAATGGGTGGGACCGCGTGGCGCCGGACACTACGTCAAAATGGTGCACAATGGGATCGAGTATGGCGACATGCAGTTGATCTGCGAAGCTTACCTGATGTTGCAGCATGCAGTTGGCCTGACGAATGACGAAATCTACGACGTGTTCGCCACCTGGAACCAGGGTGAACTCCAGAGTTACCTGATCGAAATCACCCGTGACATATTCAGTGTTCGCGATCCCGAAGGCGACGGTGACTTGATCGACCGGATTCTCGACGCCGCCGGCGCCAAAGGGACTGGTAAATGGATGAGCCAACTGGCCCTTGACCTGGGAGTCCCCAGCACCCTCGTCACAACAGCCGTTTACGCCCGCAGCCTGTCGGCGCAAAAGGAGGCACGACAGCGTGCCAGCCAGCTACTCGCGGGCCCCGACCAACAGCCCGCCGCGATCGAAACCGCCGATCGGGAAGCATGGATCGAAGCGATTCGACAAGCATTGTACGCTTCAAAAATCTGCAGTTACGCGCAAGGATTTGTGCAGCTTCAAGCTGCTGCGCGGGAATATGACTGGCCCCTGAATTACGGGGACTGCGCGCTACTGTGGCGTGGCGGCTGCATTATTCGCGCCCAATTTCTGGACCGTATTAAGGAAGCTTTCGATACGCAAAGTGATCTCGAAAACCTGCTCCTGTTTCCGTACTTCACGGACGTGGTCCACCAGGCACAACCAAGTTGGCGTCAAGTCGTATCTGCCGCAACCGAAAGAGGTCTACCGGTGCCGGCATTCAGCGCAGCGTTGTCTTATTACGACAGCTATCGCGCAGCGCGTCTTCCCGCCAACCTGCTCCAGGCCCAACGCGATTACTTCGGTGCCCACACCTACAAACGCACTGACCGCGAAGGAACATTCCACACCGACTGGATCCGCAAACGGCGCGAACCCGAATAATCCAGCCTCGCTGCCGGCGGAGCGGAAGACGCGTCACTCTCACCACCGCTGTTTTCACGCTTTCTCTGTGTCGGAAACGAAGCGATAACCGGCGTCACGAATTGTGAGAAAGTACTTTGGCTGCGCCGGGTCCGGCTCGAACGTCTTGCGCAATCTGCGAATAAACTGATCTGGTGCACGTGTGTTAATGTGGCCAGGCAAGCCCCAGATCTTCTCCAACAGCTCTGACCGTGGAATGACACGACCCTCGTTTTCCACGAAATACTTCAGCAACTTGATCTCCTGCTTGGTCAAACGGACTTGAAGTCCGTCAACGGTTGCTTCATAGGTTTCAAAATTAACTTCGGTATGACCAAATTGTGCCTGTTGCAGCGAAATGGATGGAGGCGCCGACCGATAGGGAAGTTTCAAAAGATTCTTGGTGCGGCTAAGCAGCTCGTCCAAATCAAATGGCTTGGTGAGATACTGATTTGCTCCCACATCAAATCCGCGCGCCCGGTCTTCGGGTAAGGTCCGTGCACTGAGCAGGAGAATTGGCGTATCATAGCCAGCCTCCCGGACCATCCGGCAAATCGTGTAGCCGCTCATGCCCGGCAACATAATATCCAGGATCACCAGATCGACGGCCGTTTCACGGTCTTGAATTACCTGCAGTACGGCAGCACCTTCATTCAGCGTGGTAACCAGGTAGCCCTCTGCCTCAAGATTGAACTTGATGCCAATTGCGAGGTGCTCTTCGTCTTCAACCACGAGAATGTGCGACTGTGTGCTCATGCCTCAACTACTTCCTCGTCCGAGTGATCTGGCACGTCCGGAGCATCGCGACGGCCACGGGCTTGAAAGGTGGCGGGCAAATGGACCTCAAATACCGTGCCGGATCCCCTTTCTTGATCGTAGACACGTACACGTCCACGCCAGCGTTGCAACAACGTCCGAACAATATAGAGTCCCAGTCCGGTCCCCGTGGTATCCCGCTCAAGCTCCTGGCCCAGCCGCACAAAGCGTGTAAAGATCCGAGCTCTTTGCGAGCGAGGAATGCCTGGACCATTGTCCGACACACGCACGACAACTGTCTGACCGATGCATTCGGCATGCAAGTGGACCTGTGGAGGATCGCCTGCATATTTCACTGCATTTTCAATCAGGTTACGGAACACCATATCTAAATCAACGCGCCGCGCAGCCACCCAGCACGGTGAAATTTCTCTCGACACTACCGCCGGTTCAACACGATAACGCAGGCACACTGAGTCTGCACAAGCGTCTAACACCGCGGCCAGGTCTACTTCCTCAACTTCCAACTCCGGTGCCGATCGTTCAACGCTGCCAGCATCCAACAAGTGGTTAATCAAATGATCCAACCGCTCGACATCATCCAGCATGAATCGATGAAAGTTGCGACGCTCGGCCTCATCAATTTGACGTAAACTCAATGTCTGCAAATAGAGTTTCAGTGAGGCGATTGGTGATTTCAGCTCGTGGGTCACGCTATCGATAAAGTTCGACTGTCGACGGTTCAGATTGATCGCCTTGATGGAAAGCGTCAGATACATCACAACACCCACCAGCACGGCTGCCAATACCGAAGAACCGACGCTCAACAAGGTCCAGTAAAGAGGCGCACGATCACTTTCGCGCAAAGCGCCAAAGACCGTTAACAGCACCCAGCCGACAATCAACGCGACAAGCATCACGATCATTGAAACGCCGAGCGCAATCGGAAGTTTCAGAGACCGACGTTCAAACATACGATTCACCTGATTTGCCAGCCGGTGTGCGCCGTCATATCCGAACTCTGCAACAAACCACGCCAGCGAAGTATCGCCCCCAAACGCCTGTTCGCCTGCCCGGCCTGGGATCAGGGCAGGGCGGCCGCGTGACGTCCCGCTTGCGGATCACCCGCAGCATGCAGTACTTGCGTTTCGGGATCAATGTAGATCATCACCGGATTCGCAATAGGTCCGGAAGTAGTACTCATACGATGTCCGCGCTGGCTTAATTCCTCTCGCACTTCTGCAGAGATCTTGTCGTTGACGCGCAGCGTACCGGCACCGACGAAGGCCTGACGCCGGTCCGGAATTGGATTGAAAGAATTCTGGTGGTGGGAGGTATTAAACCTGGAAGCCGTGACCGCTTGCTCCGGGAGCATCCCGAATTCAACGTGATTCAAAAGAATATTCAGTGTAGTCTGATCCTGTAAATCACCACCCGCAACACTGATCGCCAGCACCGGCTTCCCATCTCGGGTCACCAACGTTGGAGTCAACGTGATCCGAGGCCGCTTGCCTGCCTGAATCCGGTTTGGATGCCCTTTCGTGGTATTTAGACTGCGTACTCGGTTACCCTGCGTGATCCCTGATGGCCCCGGTTGATTGCCGACCAGATTACAGCTCGGTGTGGCGGCCACCACATTTCCCCAGCGATCCGCGACGACACAGGTGGTGGTGTCTTGAACTGGAATATCAGTCTGTTCATCCTCTTCACGTTTTTCACTCAACAGCGCACGGAGTCGTACCGGATCCCCAGGACGCCTCTGGTGTGATGCGTTCTGCCCATCGATGAGGGTACGGCGCACTTTAGCGTAGTCTTCCGAGAGCAATGCCCGCATCGGAACGTCGACAAATCGCGGATCACCATAATACTCATCCCGATCAGCCAGCGCCAGCTTCATCGCTTCCGTTACTGTATGCACATAGGCAGACGACAAGTGTCCAAACCGCTTTAATGGATATGCTTCCAGCAGTTTCAGTGTCTGACACAGGTAGGGTCCTTGCGTCCACGGTCCGCACTTATAAACGGTGTAGCCGCGGTACGTAATAGAGACCGGATCTTCTACCCGTGTCTGATGTGCCGCCAGGTCGCTTTTCCGCAAGAACGCTCCGGTATCCCGGTACCAGCGGTCTAATTCGTCAGCAATGTCACCCTGGTAAAAACGGTCACGGGCCGCAATCAGCTTTTCCTCCCGTGTCCCGACAGTCGCCTGCTCTGTTTCAACAAGTTTACGCAAGGTGACTGCCAGCTTTTGGTGCCAGTCGGGCTTTCCCTGATCAAGCAAGTTCAGCGTCGGTGCCACCACCTGGGTAAACGACATGGTTCCATAAAGCCGCAAGGCGGTGACACAAAGATCGATCGCCCCTGGAACCGGGGCCGATTTCATGCTGCCGTTGGCGGGAATACCGTTTTCGTAATACCACTCGATAGCGCGTGGGTCTAACGGAGCGGAACCCAAACCACAAAGTGCCTTCACTTCTTTTTGTTTGGCATCGTAGATCAAAAGTGGGACTTCGCCACCCATCGCAAACAAGCCGTAATCCGTAACCGCCAATGCCAACAGTGTGGCTGTGGCGGCGTCTGCAGCATTCCCTC
>CAZITS010000267.1:0-7159 GCA_964542185.1 uncultured Pirellulaceae bacterium | reverse complement strand
GAAAGGAAACCGTTGTGCCGCGCTGACCGCCGGCAGGAAAGATGTAATCCGCGGACGGTGCATCCGCTGCAACTGACAGCGCCGCCAGCAGCCATCCTCCAGCTCCGACCAGGTAGATTGCCAGCGTCCGGTACATAATTCCTCTCCTCTTGATGTGCAGCCAGCCCTTCCCCCTGTAACTTACCAGGCGAAAAGGACAGAGCCCCGAAGAACACGTTGTCAGCGCCCCAGCTACGGCTCACGCAAACAGGCCGACCAGTACGTATTACAGGAGTTCACGTATAACACGGCCGTCATTGACGATCGGTACGGGCCGGCCTTCGGCCGTGTGAAACTCGTCTTTCGTGTTGACACCGAGCAGATGATGCAATGTCGCACCTAAATCCTCTGGACCGATCGGATTCTCCGCAGGCCGCTCAGCCCGTTCGTTCGATCTTCCGACAACACGGCCGCCCTGGACACCACCGCCACCCATCATCACGGTGAATCCCGGTCCCCAATGATCGCGCCCGGCATTCTTGTTAATGCGCGGCGTACGACCAAATTCACCTGTCACGATTACCAGCGTCTTCTCCAACAACCCACGGTCAGACAGATCGCGGAACAGTGTCGACATCGCCGCGTCCAGATGAGGCAATAGATCTCTCTTCAAGGTCACGAAATTATTATCGTGCGTGTCCCAGTCAACATGATCAACGGTGACACACCGCACGCCAGCCTCAACCAGACGCCGCGCCATCAGGCACGATTGTCCAAGGGAGCTACGCCCGTATTCATCACGCAAAGTGTCAGATTCAGCGTGAATATTAAACGCCCGTTTCGCTTCGGGAGAAGTCATCAGTTGAAATGCCTTGTCGCGAAACGTACTGACGGCTTTGGCGCCTTTATTCGCACTGCGCTCGGCACCGCGTTGAAACCGGTCAACCTGGGCCAACAACGCGCGGCGTGCATCCAATCGGTCTGCCGCCAAAGCTAATGGCGGCACGATGTCTCGAACCGCGAACCCGGGATCAGCTGGGTCAGCATTGACACTGAATGGAGCGACGGACGGACCGAGGTACGACGCGCCCGCACTGGGATGCATGTCGGGGACGCAAACGTACGGCGGCACGCTACCACGCGGCCCTAATTTCTTGGCGATAATCGAGCCGTGTGCTGGCCGTTGATTATTTGGCGTCAAAGCGGCATTGAATCCAGCCACGGGATGGTAACCGGTGAGCATGTAGTGGTCGGCCGGCCCGTGATTGGAATTGCGGTGTCCAAAAGACCGGATCAACGAAAATTTATCCATCTGCTGCGAGGTCCGCGGCAGATGCTCACCAACCTGGATCCCCGGAACGTTACTGGCGACGGGGTCAAAATCGCCACGAAACTCGGCCGGCGCATCCGGTTTCATGTCAAACGTGTCAATGGTGCTCAAGCCACCTTTGAGAAACACAATGATTAACGACCGATCATCTTTGGTAACACCACCTGAATTTGCCGCAGCGTGGGATTCTCCAGACAGCATCCCGGACAAACTGACAGCAGCCCCAAAGAGTGAACCGCTACCAACGCGCAGGAAATCTCGGCGTTGGGCTCCATCACAAAATTGTCCACGACGTTTCATGGTGTTTCTCCGTTTTCTTGGGATGCCGCGACCACCCGACTCCACACAGTCGATCAATGAGACCGCGTGGCGCACTCAATGGTTGAAAACAAATTCCAGTGTGTTCATCAGACTCCAAGCGAGGTCCTCCGCGTCCTCTCGCCGACTCCCGGGAGACTGCTGGAGGTAATTCAATGCGGTCTGCTGCTCGGCGGAACTTGGAAAACGACTAAAAAACATCAAATAAAGTTGCTCGACCAAATCCTGATCTGTTTTTGTAGTATCGACCAGATGCACGATCCGCCCCGCCTCGTGTCCGATCATCGCGTTGATTTCTGGCGAATTCAGTACATGCAGAACCTGCCCTACCGTCGGCTCACCAACCCGTTCACACTCACAGGCCGTTTTCCGCGAAGGGCGTCCAAACAACTTCAGGAAATAGTGGTCGACCACGCTGTCCCACAATTCGATGGCACGATACCCGTGTGGCACACCCGTAAATTTCTCTCGATGTCCAGTCACGCCACAAACCGCGTCGAACAGTACCTCAGCATCCAGTCGTTTGAACAGAGCGCGTGAGTAGTTCTGTTCATCCTCCTGGTTCGTCTCGTTAGGCTGGGACGACCGCTGGTAACTTCGCGAGGCCGTGATCGTGCGGATCAACTGGTGAATATCAAAACCACTGGCAACAAAGTGCTCCGCCAACGCGTCCATCAATGCTGGATTACTCGGCGGATTGGTGTCCCGCAGGTCATCCACAGGTTCCACCAGTCCGCGTCCCATGAAATGAGCCCACATCCGATTGACCAGATTGCGTGCGAACCAGGCATTCTCCGGCCCCACCATCCACTTCACCAGCACCTGCCGACGATCGCCGGGCGGCGACTTCTCTGGCATCGGTTCCCCCAGCGGATAAGCGTAAATCGGATCGCCCGTCCGCGGATGTTTGGTTTCCGGATCACCGACCGCCAACTGGATCTCGCCGCGACTGGTACCCTTGCGGCTCACTTGCTGGAAAAAGGCCGACATGCCGTAATAATCACGCTGACTCCAGCGATCAAACGGATGGTGATGGCATTGCGCACATTCGATCCGCACCCCTAGAAAAACCTGCGACACGGCACTAGCTAGTTTCCCAGCATCGCCCACAACACGGTAAAAATTCACCTGGGGAGCCTCTTTCGTGGGCCCCTGCAGAGCAAGGATGTCGCTGACAAACTGGTCATAACGCCGATTGCGAGCAAAACTTTTGCGAATCCATGTGTAGTACTCGTAGGCACCCTTATGCCCCAGAGCGCGCCGATCAACGCGTAATAAATCCGACCATTTCATCGCCCAAAAAAGGGCGTACTCTGGCCGCTCGAGAAGACTGTTGACCAGGAGCGCCCGTTTGTCTGCCCGCTCATCTTGCAGAAACGCACGAGACTCTGCCGCAGTCGGTAGCGTTCCGATGATGTCCAGGTAGACACGTCGCAAAAACTCCGCATCTGTGGAGTGGCCAGAGGGAATGATGTTGAGTTTCTGCAATTTGGCGTGGACTAGCCCGTCAATAAAATTCGTTTCACTGACTGCCGGGTACTCGCTGATCGCTTCCTCCCTGGGAATCAACGACTGGAAAGTATCTACGGCACCCATATAGGTCGCCATCACGGCAACTTGACCCGGTACTGAACCGATACGCACGACGCCCGCCGCATCGACCGACGCCAGGCCTTCATTGTTAGACTGGTATTTGACAATCGACGTGACATCTACCTCGCGGCCATCTGAATAGTACGCCATCACGCGCAGCTGCTGATTCGACTGAATACCCAACACGGCTTCGGCCGGTTGAATTTCAACTCGCTCTACTCTCGGCGCATCCGGTTCTCCCAACGGGGTACCCGCAGCGACCCAACCTTTCAGCGTATTATATTCCCGGGAATCAAGAGCAATGCGCACGCCTCCTCCATGGGGAATTCCCCCGGAAGCTTTGGTCAACAACAGACTGCGGTCCGCGGCCGCGATAAAGGTCCGTCGCCCGCGGCCTTCCTTGGTCAATGCCGCAAAATCGGCGAGCGGATCGAAACCGAACACGGACAACTTGAAGCCGTTCTGCCCCTCTGCCTTGCCATGACAGCCCGAGGTGTTGCATCCGTATTTACTGAGAATCGGCAAGATGTCATCTTCGAAATGAAATGCGTGCGGGACCGTGGTTTGAGAAACCCGCACAGCAACACTCTGCCGCTCGCCGTTGTACTGAATTTCGACAGTCCCAGCCCCATCAGAGCGGGCTCTCAGCACACCGCGAGCATCAACCTGAAAGTGGGGAGAATCCGTCCGGTACATCACCTGGTGGGTAAGATCCAAGTCTCTCCCGTCCTCGCTACGGGCACGAATCAGGAGTCCCCGCAGCGCCCCCGGCCCAATGAGTTCAACCGTACTGGGGTGCACTTGAAAAGCGCCACCCGCCGACGGTTCAGCAGCCGCGGCCACACGGCATTCCATCGCCGGCAGCAGCCCGACCAGGATCAGGCAAGTCAACGTGGACAACAGTCGCATAGTGGAAACACCCAGTATTGAAGTCAGACCAATACAAAAGCTGGCAGTTCGGCGCAACACACTACTCCTGTTGCAGGCATCTCTGGAAACGCCACGCGCCGGACAAAATCGAGTGACGACAGTCGTAACCAACCCCATCAACACAGCACCTCAAATTTTACCGCCAATTCACTGCAATTGGTAGTCGAACGCATCTCCGGGCCGCACACCACAAACACTTCCCGGGTCGGCATTTGCGGCTTTCGCTGGAATTCCGGCCAGCCCTCGGTGCCGCGTCACTGGCTCGTACCACGCCGTGCACGAGTCAAAACCAACCACGGCTTCAGGCAAAGTGGCCTTGACCAGGGAGCGGCCCCTTACCTACAAGCCTCTCCGCTTCTCGTCCTTTCTCTCCTCTCAACCTGTCATTTCGCCCCGATGCCACGGCTTCACCCCATCTGGCTGGCCGTCTTCTTATCGTCACTTTGGGTGACGGCAAGTGGATTCTCCAGCGACGCAACTGCCTCTGACACGTCGATTCAGCCCGGTGTTGAATCGCAGCCACGTGTAGAATCACTGCGTTCGGTCCGCGGCAAACTGGAGCGCCGTCAGAATAGTCTGAGTGGAAAAACGTCTTACGCATTGCGTGATCTGCAAACCGGCATTCGCTATCGCATCTACACCGCGGACTCGACCCGGCTCCAACCCTTTGTCGGCCGAACCGTACGAATGCGTGGCCACGGCTGGAATCGGTCAGATATCGATGTTGGGTATCTACGAATCGGCGCGGCCACTGAGCCCACCGTGCCCCCGTCGGAGGCTGGGCCCGCAGCGCCAATAGCAGCCAGGCACAACCACAGCCACAACGACAATCACAATCACAACGAACCCGCAAACCATACGGAACCCGTGCTGCTCTCGGACAGCATTCCGCAGACACTACCCGCCGGGTGGGTCTCCCGTAATGGCCAAACACCCGTGGCCATCCAAACCCCTGTCAGCGAACTCAACGATGCAGTTGCCACATTCGGTACGCTGGAAATCCCCACTCCTGTCGGCACTCGGCTGCATGATCTTGACCTCCTCGACAACCCGTCACATCGCTGCCCGCAATGCGGTGCGCTGCCCGATTATGCCTGTGGTCCAGCAGGTGCGGCGTGGGTGCGTGCTGAATACCTCTATTGGCGCAGCGCAGGAATGTCACTTCCACCACTGGTCACCACCAGTCCTATGACAACGCCCACTGAGCAGGCTGGCATCCTGGGAGAAACCAGCACGCAAACGTTGATCGGTGCAGAAGACGTGCTCGAAGACCGTCGTGGTGGTGGCCGCGTTCGCGTTGGCCTCTGGCTGGGACCAGCACGTGTCTGGGGCATCGAAGGTGATTACCTTGTCCTCGACGACCTGAATTACGAAGTGGCGCAAGACTCCAGCTTGAACGGAGTGGACGTGCTGGCCCAACCGTTCTTCAACATCCACCCCCTGGATGCCCAGGAAAACCCTGAAATTCCAGGGGAAGACGCCTATTTACTGGCCTATCCCCAACTCAGCGACGGAGCAGTGCAAGTACGTGCTGGCACCTCAATGCGAAGTGCATCGCTCCACTTACTGAGATTCCTGGGGTGTCGCGACTTTCCTCAGGAGTCGGTATGCGGTCCCGGCTGCGCGTATTATTCACGCGTCAACCTCCTGCTCGGTTTTCAATTTATGGAGTTTGAAGAGCACCTCTCCGTCCTTAGTCAAACGCAACCCATCGGCTCCATCGAACGCTGGGCTGTCAGCGACCAGTTTGACACCACCAACGATTTCCAAGGAGGGGAGATTGGTTTTCACTGGCAAGCACAACGTCACGTATGGACATTCGATCTGTTAGGTCGCGTGGCAGTGGGGAACGTCCACCAATTGGTGAACATCTCTGGCCAGACCGTGCATACGGACACCAGTGGAACAGAAACCCTGCTGGCAGGAGGCCTGTTAGCTCAACGTACGAATTCCGGAACACACGAACGGAATGTTCTGGGGCTCATCCCGCAAGCACAAGCCACCGTCGGGGTCTTTCTCACACCCCAACTACGGTTTACGCTCGGTTACTCACTGATTTACTGGACAAACGTGGTCCGCCCAACCGGCGGCATCGACCGCGATCTCAACCCCCAGTTACTCCCCCCCGAGTCGGTTCCCTTCAGCGGCCCCGAACGGCCGGGGTTTGCGTTCCAGCAACAGGACTTCTGGGCACAGGGCTTCCACGCTGGGTTAGATTACCGCTGGTAAGCCCCGGAATGCCGAACGGCCAAGTCGACTGCGCACTACAAGATCCCGTACTTTTCGTAGACTTCGGTGGCCCGCATTCCGTTACGAATCGCATCACGAGTAACATTCTCGGCGTGCACCTTCTGCCAGGCTCGGGATACCGCCTCCTCTTCAATTACCTGAGGGACGACCACCAGCCCATCTTCGTCGGCAACCACCAGGTCGCCCGGGCTAAAGACAACACCGTCGATTTCGACAGGGACATCGCATTCGACCACTCGCTGACGGTGAAGGCTGTCGTAAACACAAGTTCCACGGGCAAAACAGGGAAACCCCATCGCGCGCATCGGGGCCACATCCCGGGCCGCTCCATCCACAATGGCACCGACACAGCCCTGATTCATGGCCGCCGTCGAGAGCAGTTCCCCCCAAATTCCCGATCGCATCGAACCACCGGCAGCGGCAATCAAGACATCATCTGCCACGCAGGTATCGACCGCCTTCAGCTCGAGCTCGTACGGTCGCGGGTCGTCGTGAAACAAATCAGACCAGAGTGTCGTTTTACAACGGCCGATCAACACGCCGCGTGTCGTCAGCGGCGACAGGGCAATTCTTGGTGATTGCGTCTTGTAGCCCAGTGAATCCAGTGCATCAGATACGACCGCGGAGTAAAACGCCTCGCGCATCATGGGGATCGTGATTTCGCCGGGAGGAGTGTGCGACATAAGGTCCCGCAATTGGTGGAGGAGTGGAAAACAACGCTGTCCACTGATATTCTGCCGCATTTGGCGGTGACTTCCA
>CAZITS010000266.1:0-7159 GCA_964542185.1 uncultured Pirellulaceae bacterium | reverse complement strand
ACGGCGACCGGTGGGAGACACGCGGTTTGGCCATGACGATGGAACGCGTCCACGCTTTGACACCAGGTGACGCCGCTCGTAGGATGCGCACCGTTCCTTATATCCCGAGTTTTTTGTGGTACCCGTTTTGATGGTACCCGCAGGACTGGCAAGACGCGGAATGTCTCTCCCCTTCCCTCCCGGTACGCTGCGCATCGGCGCGGATGTCGGCGGCACCTTCACCGACGTGGTAGTTATCGATGCGCACGGGAAACTGGCGCGGCAGAAGATTCCCTCCACGCCGCCCGATTTCGAAACCGCCGTACTGGGTGCCATGGAAAACCTGCTTCCCGCTGGGCAGCAGGACGAGTTTCAGGTCACCGCGGTGGCGCACGGGACCACCGTCGGCACCAACGCGGTGCTGGAGCACCGTGGCGCGCGGACTGCGCTGATCACCACGGCCGGGTTCCGCGACGTGCTGGAGCTGCGACGGATCCGCGCTCCCCAGCTGTACGACTTGTTCTTCGATAAACCCGAGCCGCTCGTGCCACGCTATTTGAGACTGGAGATCGAAGAACGGGTTTCTGCGGCCGGAGAGCAGCTCGCGGCGCCACAACAGGCGGACCTGGTGGACCTGGTGGAGCAATTGAAGTCAGCAGACGTTGAATCGGTAGCCGTCTGTTTGCTGCATTCCTATGCCTATCCGGAACACGAACAAACCGTCGGCCGCTTTCTCCGCGCACAGTTACCGAACGTACCCGTATCGCTTTCCTGTGAAGTACTGCGCGAACGGCGCGAGTACGAACGCACCGCGACCACGGTCGTCAACGCCTACGTCCGGCCGGTCATGGAAGGCTACCTGGCGAACCTCCGCCAGGGGCTACAGCGGCAGGAAATCACTGCGCCGTTGCTGATCATGCAATCTGCCGGGGGTCTCACGCCGGAACGCGACGCCCGCCTGCGACCGGTGTACGTGCTCGAATCGGGGCCAGCGGCCGGCGTACTGGCGGCGTCCTGCCTGGCGAAACAGAGCGGTATTGAGAATCTGATTACGTTCGACATGGGTGGCACGACGGCCAAAGCTGCGCTGATCGAAAACGGCAAATGGAATTACAGCCCGGAGTACGAAGTGGGGGCTTCGCTGTCCGCGGGCAACCGCCTCGTCGGCGGCGGGGGAGAACTGATCCGCGCTCCAACCATCGACATCGCCGAAGTCGGCGCCGGTGGCGGCAGCCTGGCATTTCTCGACGCGGCCGGTGGCCTGCACGTGGGACCACAAAGCGCAGGCGCCGTTCCGGGGCCCGTCTGTTACGGTTGTGGCGGGACCCAGGCCACGCTCACCGACGCCAACGTCGTACTCGGTTTCATCCGCTCAGGCACCTTGGCCGACGGTCAGGTGGTCATCGATGCGGAAGCGGCCCGCCAGGTCATCCACGATCAAATTGCCGTACCGCTGGGACTGGGGGTGGAAGAGGCCGCCGCTGGGATCCATCGTATCGCGAATGCACGCACCATGCGGGCCCTGCGCGCCGTCTCCACCGAACGGGGCCGTGATCCCCGCGAGTTCGGGCTGCTGGCATTCGGCGGTTCCGGGCCCATCCACGCCGCCGGACTGGCCGCGGAACTGCAATCGCCAACCGTGCTGGTTCCCCCGCTGCCGGGGCTATTCAGTGCCCTGGGGCTGTTGTTTTCCGGCATCGAACACCACGCGGCGCGGAGTTGCCGATTGGTGGGGGACCAGATCACGGTGGACACCGTCAATGCGGTGCTGCAGGAGCTGCGGGTGGAAATGCTGCAACAATTTTCTGCCGAGGGGTTTGCCGCGGACGCGGTCAACCTGCACGCCGCCGCCGACTTGCGCTTCCGTGGCCAAACCTCGGAGATCCGCATCGACTTTGCGGCCGAGACAATCCATCCCCAGACGCTGGGACAACTCACCACGGATTTCGAGAACGAACATGAACGACTCTACGGGCATCGTTCGGACCCGGATAATCCGATGGAAATTGTGACGATTCGGTTGATCGGGCGGGCGGGTGACTCGGCGCAGCGCCCGGTGTTGAATTCGGTCGACAGCTCGGTTCCATCGGTGGGCGACCGGGAAGCCTGGTTCGGCAAACAACAGGGACGATTACGGACACCGTTGGTAGCGCGTCGCGATCTGCTAAAACCGACCGAAGGCCCACTCCTGATCGACGAATATGACACGACCATCGTCGTGCCCCCCAAGGTCCGAGTCCATTGTGACGCGCAGGGAAGTATTGTGATGCACTTTGGCACAACCACCTGACACGGGTAGTGTGGCCTCATCTACATGGAACCTCCAATGATCGACCCGATCACGCGAGAAATTGTGCAAAGCGGATTATCCGCGGCGGCAGATGAGATGGCGAATACCGTCTATCGCACCGCGTATTCGACGATTGTCCGGGATTGTCTGGACTACTCCACGTCGCTCTGCGATGCGCGCGGCGAGATGATCGCCCAAGGCGTCACTATTCCCTTCCACTTGGGATCGGTTCCGTTCGCCATGGAGGCGCTGCTGGCCAAATTCGACGAAGACATGCATCCCGGCGACCTGTTTATCCTCAACGATCCATTCGACGGTGGCATGCACATTCCGGATATCTTCATCGTCAAGCCGATCTTCTGGGAAGGCCAGCGGATGGCGTTTGCAGTCTGTACAGCCCATCACCTCGACCTGGGTGGACGCCTGCCGGGAAGTTCCGCCTGCGACAACGTGGAAATTTTCCAGGACGGTTTCCGGATTCCCTGGCTGAAGCTGTACGACCGCGGTGCGCCGAACGAGGCGATCTTTACATTGTTGCGTGCCAATGTACGAGTACCCGAGATGACGCTGGGTGACTTGCGGTCACAAATCTCGGCCTGCCATATCGGCGAACGCGCCATCTTGAATCTGGTCCAGCGCTACGGCGCCGACACGTTGCAATCGTTGACCACAGACCTGATCGATTACACAGAGCGCCTGGTCCGCGCGGAAATCGGTACCTGGCCCGATGGGACAGCTACCTTTGTCGATTACATGGACAGCGACGGCGTCGCGGTTCGCCCGGTGAAATTACAAGCGACGATCACCATCGCAGGGGATTCGCTGACTGCCGATTTCACGGGTTCTGATCCGCAGGTTCAGGGTGCTTTGAACAACACACTCTCTTTCACGGCGTCAGTCGTCTACCTCTGTGTGCGGGCCGCGATGAAAACTGAAGTTCCCAACACGGCCGGCATGTTCAAACCAATCACCGTCATTGCGCCAGCGGGTACCGTCGTCAACGGCGCGATGCCGGCAGCTTCCTCGATGCGCGGAGTGACCGGATTTCGGCTGACCGATACCGTCTTCGGGGCTTTGGCGCAATTATTGCCAGATCGGATTCTCGCCGCGGGTGAGGGGGGAAACACACTGGTCATTATTGGCGGCGAACGTCCGGATCGATCCCACTACGTGTTCTACGAACTGTTGTCCGGAACCTGGGGAGCGCGTCCCGATCGCGACGGCAACGACGGACTCTGTAATCCGGCCAACGTCGCGTCCAATATCCCGATCGAAGAAGCGGAGTCAAACTACCCGATTCGCATTGAACGGTACGGCCTGGTGCCGGATAGCGGCGGTCCGGGCGAATTCCGCGGTGGGCTGGCCATCCAACGCGAATGGACGTTGCTGGAAGGTGACGCCCATCTGGCGATTCGATCCGATCGACGGGATCACTTGCCGTATGGACTGTTTGGCGGCAAACCTGCGACCGGATCGCTGAATCGCTTGCAGCGATCCTCCGGAAGCGAGACGCTGCCGGTGATGATTTCGTCGACCATGCATGCCCACGAGACGCTCTACCACCGACAACCGGGTGGCGGTGGATTCGGCGACCCACTGCAGCGCATTCCGCAGCGAGTCGCCGACGATGTGCGCAACGAGAAGGTCTCCCGCACCGCCGCCCACGATGAATATGGTGTCGTGTTGCAGGGCAACTCATGTGACGTCGATCTGGTGGCCACTGAGGCACTAAGACAGACTCTGGCGTCGCAACAGTCGACCGCCTGTGGCCAGCAACCCGACTGATGCGGGTCTCCTCCTGTCACGATTCCTGACTTATGAACATCGACCTGTTGATCCAAGGCGGCACGGTTCTCGACGGCACCGGGTCCGCGCCGCGCGTTGCCGATGTCGCCATTTGTGACGGTCGGATTACCGCTGTGGGAGATCTCCCGGCCACGACTGCGAGTGAGATCCTGGATGCCAGCGACTGCGTGGTGGCACCAGGTTTTATCGACATTCACAGCCACTCCGATTTCACACTCGTCGTCGATCCACGCGCCGTCAGTTCGATCACCCAGGGAGTCACTCTGGAAGTCGTGGGAAACTGCGGACACGGCTGCGCGCCGATCGGTGATCCAGAATTGGCCCGCGCGAACATCTATGGTTGTCGGGCCGATCACGAGATTCCCTGGCGGACTGTGGCCGAGTACCTCGACACGCTCCAACGACAAACCCCGGCGGTCAACGTGCTAACCCTGGTTCCCAACGGTAACTTGCGGCTGGCAACGGCCGGGCTGGTCGACCGGCCGGCGACGGCCAACGAACTTGCGCAAATGCAACGCATGCTCTCCCGCGCGTTTGAGGAAGGGGCCTGGGGATTTTCGACCGGTCTGGAATACGGTCCCGAACGGGGATGCTCGGAGGCGGAAATCGTCCAGCTCTGCAAACTGACGGCCCGCGCAGGCGGGATCTATGCGACGCACACGCGCAATCGAGCGGGGCAACCGCAGGAAGCGATCGCCGAGGCAATCCGCACTTCCGCGGCGGCCGACGTCCCGTTGCAAATTTCACACATTTCGGTGGTCGCGCGACTGATCGACGATGGACGGGGGGCCGTCCAACAGGCCATCGAACAGGTTGCCGCAGCCCGGCGCTCGGGTGTGAACGTTGGTTTTGACATGCACACCCGTCTGTTCGGAACCACACATCTGAGTGCCGCGTTGCCGCCCTGGGCCTTGGAAGGGGATAAGGCTGACATTGCCGAGCGGCTCCGTTCTCCTGCCACACGGCGAGAAATGAAATCGTACGAGAGTATCGTCACGGCGCTCGCGGGCAACGACTGGAGCCGCATTCTCGTGTTCCATTGTGCAGCACAACCCGATTGGTCACGGCGCAGCATTGCAGAAATCGCTGACCAGCGCGGCGGCGATCCGTTCGATGCCATCTACGATCTGCTGTTGGCCGAAGTCGACCGGCTGCATGAAGTCATGGTCCTGGCGTTGACATACCGGGAGCCGGACCTCCGCCTGGCGTTCGAACATCCAGATTGTATGATCGGCTCGGACGCCACGGCATTAGCGCCAGACGGTCCACTGGCCGGCACATCGTTTCACGGAGCCTATACCTGGGCAGGCTGGTTCTACCGTCACTTTGTCCGGGATCAGAAAATGATCACGCCGCAGGAAGCCGTGCGACGACTGACTTCACTGCCGGCAGAGCGGCTGGGGCTGCCGGATCGGGGCGTCATTCGCGAAACCGCGCGGGCCGATCTGGCGATTTTTGAGCCGGAGTTGTTCGCGGAATGCGGTACTCTGTTTGCGCCAAATCAAATTGCCACGGGCATGCGGCACGTGGTGGTCAACGGAGTGATCACAATGCGCGACGGGGAACTGACCGGACACCGGGGCGGACAGGTGCTGCGACGTTAACAACCAGGAAACCATGTCGAGGTTCATCGTCAGGTGGCTCCGCGCAGGCCGCAGTACCGCCTGCGGAACGGACGGCGCCACGGACAGCTGTTTCTCTGCACCGCCCCCTATTCCTGCCGTTCTGGCGGGGCGTCGATCCAATGATGGAACAACGGCTGGACGTTCTCGGGCAGCTGCGCAAATACCTCCGGCGGTATTGTCGGAGCTGGTGCGTCCGGCTTGTTGGCACGCTCAACCATCTGTTGCCGCAAGAACGAGTTCGGGCGCAAGACCTCCAGGTTCAGCCACCAGGGAGCAAAGCGGACCGCGACCGCCACGCGGTCCTCCGCGGAACGATTCGGCGCTGCGGCGTGCCAGCAGCGACTGTCCAGCAACAAGGCACTGCCTGCTTGTCCCGTAATCTGCAGCTCGCCGGGAAGCGGGTCGAGTCGATCCGCAACCGGATCGGCTGTGGGGTTAGTACCGCGGCGATGGCTGCCGGGCAAGGCGATGGTCGCACCCGTCTCAACGGTAAAGTCGGAAAGCATGAACAGCATCGTCAGGTGCATGATCAGGTCGGGGTAGGGAGCCGGGAATCGTGCCCCGAGTGACTGGATATACGGCCAATCGGCGTGCCACTGCCCGCGATCGTTACCGGGGTGATTGACCAGCGCTGTGGTAAAGGAAACACGGTAGTGTTCCCCCAGCAACGCGGTCACGATGGTCGTCAGTCGTTCCTCTACCAGGTATTCCGCGAAGGACTGATCGTAGCGGATCAAGCTCGCGATCTGGCTCGTTCCCTGCGGAGCAAAGTTGCTCCTGACGGCGTACTGGCGGGCCGTTTCCAGGACACTCTCGCGCACCTGCTGGACTGCAGCCGGGGGAATCACATCGGCGAGCACACCATAACCGCTGGCCTTGAGCTGCCGTATCAGTTGCTCGCAGTTCATGATACTGGCCATCGCAGATACCATCGCGGTTAGGGTTCAAGCAGTTCGGCCCACGGGCCGAACTGTCAGTGTAAACCGGCCCCACCATTCATCCAATTGCCCGAGCGTCGTCGCTGCATTGCTTGATCCGGATGACACTCCTGTGCCGGCGACCAGTGCGCGATGGTCGTCGGACTGCTGGCTGATTTTCCGGCGCTGCGGAAGAATCCCAATCTGATGCGAGCCCTGATATTTCTCGGTTCCGCAGGGCAAGATGGGAAGCTATCGCACTTCAACGACTTCCCGCTGCTCGACAGGTGGTTCGGCAACATCCACAATGACACGGTCGGGTTTCCAGGCCGACAGACTCAACATCCGCGCCACACAGGCTGGAGATTGAAATGAAAGTACGCGATGGATGGCCAATCCGTGTCCGGACTCCGTTATCCCGTGACCAATGCCGGCCCCTGCCGGCAACCGTAGTCTGGCTCATCGTGAGTCTGTTCGGCCTCGGAACTTCGCGCCTTGAGACTGCCATTGAAGCCGCTGAGCCACCCCCGCCGGCTGCCAGA
>CAZITS010000265.1:0-7160 GCA_964542185.1 uncultured Pirellulaceae bacterium | reverse complement strand
GAGTTCGTGATTCGCGCCATGAACGATGATTTGCCGTACGACGAATTTGTGCGGTTGCAACTCGCCGGCGATCACTTGCGGCCTGACGATATTGATGCCGTAACCGCGACTGGATTTGTCGTAGGCGGCGTCAGGAATCTCATCCAATCACGCAAGGAATACGTTCGAGATCGTTATGACAAGCTCGACGATATGGTCAGCACTGTCAGCACAGGACTGCTTGGACTTACGGTGGGGTGTGCCCGCTGTCATAACCACAAGTTCGACCCGATTTCACAGCGTGATTACTACCATGTCGCGGCGGCGTTTGCGTCGACACTCAGCCAGGTACGCGAATTGAAACAGGATGCGATGACGGTCAAGTTGTTTTCGGCTGGCGAAGCGCCGGACAATCGTATTGAAATGGTGACGGTGACGGAGCGGTCAATAGACTGGCCGAGTATTCCAGCAGTCGTGCGCTTTCTTCCCCGCGGCAACTCAGCGAATCCTCAGGAAGCAATGTCTGTTGGCTTTCCGGCTGTGTTGCCAGGTGGTCGAACGCCCTCGAAATGGACTGCAGAGAGTGTGCCGGGACGCCTTGCCCTGGCACGCTGGATTACGGATGCACAGGAGGGGGCCGGTCAGTTGCTGGCCCGCGTTATTGTCAATCGTCTGTGGACGCATCACTTTGGCCAAGGCCTGGTGGCGACTCCCAGTGACTTTGGGACGCGCGGAGGTGCACCGACGCATCCGCGACTGCTTGACTGGCTGGCGACTGAGTTAATCCGCAATGACTGGCGGCTTAAACCGATCCACAAACAGATTGTGATGAGCGCCACGTACCGGCAGGGTTACGGTTCGAGCGACGACAGACAGACTGCACGGAACGCCAGGCTTGACCCAACAAACCAGTTGCGCTGGCGCCGGCGGCCACAGCGCCTGCGTGCGGAAGCGATCCGTGATAATTTGCTCGCTGTCAGCGGACAGCTTGATCTGAAGGGGATCACCGTTGGATCCCTCGATGAGAATGTACGACATCGTAGTATCTACCTGAGAGTGAAACGTTCGCGTTTACAGCCGGTGCTTCAGCTCTTCGACGCGCCCGATGCTCTGCAGGGAATCGGGCAGCGGCAAACGACGACGACGGCTCCGCAAGGATTGATGCTACTGAACCACCCGCTTGTGAATGATTGCGCGGGGGCACTCGCCGCACGTCTGGCCGGTGAAAATCCTGCGGACACCAGGGCATTGATCGACCGAGGTTTCTTGTGGTCGCTCGGACGGCACGCTTCTGAGGACGAAGTGAACCTTTGTTCTGAGATTCTGGAACCTGGCACGCCTGCAGCGACCCGGGATTTTTGTCAAATGTTACTTTGCCTGAATGAGTTCATCTACGTGGAGTAAGGCTGAACCACTATGAATACCCAGCTCTCTCGACGCGAAGTACTGGCACGGACAGGTTTCGGCTGCGGGTCGATCGCCCTGAGTTCTCTGCTGAACCCAGGGGATTCCAGTGCCGCGAATGTGGGCTTCAGCCCGCAACATCCACTGCGTCCACGGCTGGGGCACTTTCACGGCGTGAAGAATGTGATCTGGATTGTAATGAATGGTGGTTCCAGTCAGGTTGATACGTGGGACTACAAGCCGGAGCTGCAGAAACGAAACGGCGAAATGTTGGAAGGTGCTGATCCGCGGACCGGTTTCTTCAAGACCAGCGGAAAATTGCTGGCGTCCCCGTTCCGGTTTGCCCAGTACGGAGAAAGCGGTGCGTGGGCGTCGGAGATCTTTCCACATACGTGCCAGCACGTGGATGACATGGCCTTTGTACATTCGTGCTATTCACGGTCCAATAATCACAGTCCGGCGCTGTTTGAAATGAATACAGGGATGGCCCGCATGGGTTTTCCGTGTGTCGGGTCGTGGTTGACCTATGGCTTGGGTTCAGAGAATGACAATCTGCCCGGTTTTGTCGTTATGACAGATGCCCAGGGACGCGGTCTTCCCAAGAATCACGCACAGAATTGGGGAAGCGGTTTTCTGCCAGGTGTTTTTCAAGGCACGCGCGTCAAGGAACAGGGCGCACCGGTTGATAACCTCCTGCCCACCGCGAGCATGACGCCGGACAGACAGCGAAGGATGCTTGACGTCGCCAATCGGCTGAACCGACGACATCAGCAACGGTTCCCCGATCAGCCCGAGCTGGAAGCACGGATTGAGTCCTTGGAGCTGGCCTTCCGAATGCAGGTCTCGGCACCCGAAATATTGTCGGTTCGCGGTGAGACGGCGCAAACGCAGGCGATGTACGGCATGGAGCATCCGCAGGCCAAATTCTTCGGCCGGCAGTGCCTGATCGCTCGCAAACTAGTGGAGTCTGGCGTTCGTTTCGTACAGATTTATAGCGGTGGTACGGGGAATTCCCAGAGCTGGGACGGGCACATCGACATTGACAAGAACCATCGGCAGTTTGCGATTGAGATCGACCAGGGGGTTGGAGCCCTGCTTGCGGACCTGAAGCGGCGCGGCATGTTGCGGGACACGCTGGTCGTCTGTGGTGGTGAATTCGGCCGAACTTCAGACTCGCAGGGCGATGGAGCCGGTCGAGATCATAACCCGAATGCATTTACGTGGTGGTTCGCCGGCGGTGGCATCAAGGGTGGCGTGCACTTCGGAGAAACGGATGAGTTCGGTTACAAGTCTGTCAAGAATCGCACACACGTGCACGATCTGCATGCGACGATCCTGCACCTTTGCGGCCTGGATCACGAGGCACTGACCTACCGCTTCAATGGTCGCGACTTCCGTCTCACAGACGTGGAGGGTGAAGTGATTCGCGACATCCTGGTGTAACTGGAGTGCTGACGCCTTTTTGCCGGGACGATTGCGGTATCAGGACCAGGTGCTGGTAACGACGACCGCAGGGCTATTCAAACCAGTAGGAGTAAAGCTGCCCACTGCGTAGCGTAAAACGCAGGGTTACAGATTGGCCCGTCAAACGAGCGGAGTCGCCCATCTTCCATTTCAACTCATGTTGCGGGGAATCAGCCACCACATCAATCGACGTTGCCACCACCTTGTTGTCTGCATTGAGAGCGTCAACTCGTAGCATTCCTCCTCGAGTGCCGACGTTGACATGCAACTTGCCGCGTGGCGCCAGGAAAGGTTTCGTGCTCATAGAGCCAGCCTCCTCCTGGGCACCGAGTGAGATGAATCCGTCACGTCTCAACACAGCCAGACACACGCCGCCGATGTCAGGATCGGGGTCGAAATCGTCTTCCACCGTCCAATAACCATCGGTCCAGGAGCCATCGGCTGTCGTCCAGTCTCCGTTGGGGCCGACCCACTTCCAGCCTCCGCGATACTTCCCACCCCAATAATAGAACCAGAGTTCGTCCCCACGCAGTACCGGCGCGGAAGGCGGCATGATCTGGGTCAGGTCGTAGGCGCCACTGCCAACGCGCGAGGGGCCGATAAATGGACGGCGGTCTCCCAGTCGTTTCCACTTCTTCAAGTCACGACTACAAGCCAGTTGGATGAGTTGAAAGCCTTCTGTGTTTGGATACCGCGGTTCTTTGCCAACGGCGTGGTACATCGCAGGCATGCCAATGAACATGCCCTCGTACCCGAAGATTCCCATGTTGTAGACGTCCACGTTGTAGACCGCTGGATTCGGTTTGTAGTACAGGGGCTGCAGCGTCGGATCTGCTAACCGATCGGCAATGTTCTGACGACCAAGTCGTTGGTCCATTTCGTCGGCGTGGAATCTTAGTTCGGGGGTCGTCCACTGTTTCAAGTCCGTGCTAGTCGTGATAAACACGGAACGCCCATGCGGTCCGCCATGTTTGACCGTGGCGATAAACAGATGCTGCTGAGAGTCGAAGGAGAAGTTGGATTCGTCTCCGCTGCTTACGCTTGGGATTTCGAGCATCTTCCACATCATGCCGTCGGTCGATACAGCGAACCCACGGTTCGGCAGAAACGCTTTGTAGCGCCGCCCGGGATCTGGATCGCTCGCATCGTAAACGACTTTGTGGACCGGCAGATTTGGCTTGCCAACGCGTTGCCACTGGAGACCGTCCTGGGAATGAAAGCAGGTGCTATCGAGCAGCCAGATCTTGAAAACCTGCTGGTCCAGGTCAAACACGGGTGCGGAGCGAATGATCGCGTTGACACCATTGGCTTTGGCTTGCGCATCGAGGCCGTGCCAACTGGGTCGAATCACTGCCCCTTTCTTTTTTGGTGAATGCATCGTCCGCCGCAAATTCTCGATTCGTGCAATGCCCACGTCATCGAGAAAGAGTTGCCGCTGTCCAGGGCGAACTTGAAACTCCGAGTCAGCTTTGCAGACGATGCCTGTAAAAAAAGTCGCCGATCCGACGACTACCTGAAGAAAGAGCGTCACGCGTAAGTAGTATGTGGCGTGCATGGTGGCTGGCTTTCGCTCTTTTCAATGAGTGGAGATGCATATGCAATGCAGGAGCACGCGTGCACATTTGCGGTGCGCATCATGCTATCCGATCTACATGGCGGGTGCTTGTCCAGACGGCTCAATTCAGTAGGGTCAGTCGCGGTCCAGCGAAATCCGAGGATTTCACTTCTTCAAAAACTGCTGTAATCAATCCGTTTGCTGACTACAGCCGTTGTGCTACATTCAGCCTGACGCTGTCAGGGCACAGGTACCGACGAGGTTCGCGGCTCCGTGATCGATTGCAACACGCTTTCTACGATACGCCGTCCCGCTAGTTTGTGCGCGAGCTGTTTGCTGCGGGCAGGCATTCTGGTGCTGGCGGGCGCCATTATTCTCGTGCCCCACGAGCGGGTGAGCCAGTCGTCTGAGACAACCACTACCGGCGATGCTTCTCCGCAGCAGTATCGTTTGCTGATGACTCCGGGTGGCATTCAATTCGGTCTCAGGCAGGGGGCTAACAAAGCTCCCGCGCCAGTTGCATTCCTGTTTGGTAGTTTGTTGGACGAAGTGCTGACCATGGAGCACTGTCGTATCCTGCTGAAGGCAGGATACGTGTGCGTGGCGCTCGACGCGCCGGGGCATGGCCTGGATCGCGATACCAGTGAACCAACAGAACTGAGATCCTGGAGACATCGCCTGGTAGCAGGCCGCGATTTCGTATCGGCGTTCAATGCCAGACTGTCGAGTATCCTGGACTACCTGGTTGCCGAGCGTATCGCGGATCCAACACTGGTGATCGCGGTTGGCGGATCACGCGGCGGGTTCCTGGCGTTTCATTTTGCCGGCAGCGATCCTCGCGTTCGTGGTGTCGCGGGCCTGGCACCCGTCACGGATTTGCGTGCTTTGGATGAGTTTCACGGCATGGATGACCACAAGTTGACCGCCTCGCTCTCGCCCATCCGTCATGCGGCACGGCTGGCAGGTCGCAGCGTACTGGTGACTATCGGCGATCGGGACCATCGTGTTGGTACGGATCACGCCATCGCCTTCGCGAGGCAGATTTCCAAAGCTGCTCAAGGTGCCCGTGTCGATCTACACGTACTTGCCGAACCACGTGGACATCGTCACCCGGAAGCCACTGACGAACTGCTGCGGACATGGGCAGCCAAATGTCTGCGCGAACGCTCAAAACGTTAACGGAGTGCCCCGGCGATGACTTCCTCAGACCGTGCTGGAATACCGTTGTTCGTCAAGCCTGGGAAAGCCTTGTTTGGCTTGTTTTGCCAGGCGGTCACCACCTGTAGTTTGCTTCTTGTCTGTGTTACTGCCGCGCAGGCCATCGTGGTTCTCAAGGTAGGCGAAGGGGGCCGTACCGATCCCTTTACACATTTGAACGGTCGGCAGATCGCTCGTAACAGTGCTGGCGTGTGGTTTCTCGTCTACCGGGGAGAATCCCAGCGGGGGTCGGCGGTGTTTCTGGCTGTCTCCAAGGCAGCTGCTCCGAAGTTTCCAGGAGACTTTCATCCAGCGATTCCGCTGGTTGCCGCTGCCAACAGCGGAGTGCTTCCTGCCGGCGGGGAAGCGGTTGAGAATATGAGCATCGTGATCGACAGTCGTGATGTGTTGCACCTGGTCTGGGAAAGTGACGGCGAGCGCCGCGTCTGGTACGGCCGTTGTCGAGTGGACGGCCGCAAACCACTGGAGCACATCCGCCAAAGGGGAAACTGGACCGGAATTACCGGCCATGCGTCCCCGCATATTCTGAGCGGTCCGAACCGGGATTCCCGCTTCGGTGATATGGCATGGGGCCCGCACGGTAACGTGTGGATTCTCTGGTCTGAGGAGGTTGCCGTCGATCCCGACGCCAGGTATACGATCGACTTGAAACACCGACTACGCCAGGTACCGCTGGGTCGCACGGGCCACGAGCTGTGGATGGCTCGGGTGGCTGCAGCCGATTGTGACCGGAAAAGAATCAGTCTGCCTGGACCAGCCAGCCGGGCAGTAATGGATTTGGATGCGACAGGCAGCCTGCACCTGGTCTTTGCGGGCCGGCATCTTTACTATCTCCGCCATGCGAACTTTCCAGACCGCTTCGATCAGAATGTGGATCTGACCACGACCCACCCTTTTCCGCTCTGGCAGGGTACTAGCTTTACAACGTACAGCGTGGTGGGATGGGGTGAGCAGGCTCTGGTGGCATTCGAGCGAATCGGCAACATTCCGCTGTACGGCTATTGCGATGGAACGGATTGGCGATTCGAATCACTGAATCCAACGGCCGAAGTCTACCGCAACCCGATCCTCTGCAAAGATCATCACGGAAACGCACTGCTCTTCTGGGCCAACATCAGCCGGGGCCATACGTTTTACTCACGCTGGCTGGGTACCCGCTTCAGCGCGCCCTATAGCGCGCGGACGATCATCGACGACCTGGGCTCAAACGACCAGGCAACCGACACCGAGCCGACCCTCAGTCCGTTGCACACCGTCCAGCGACAATCCCGCCCAGGATCACCGATCGGCCTGGCGCTGGTTGGCAGCAGCCCCACGAGGCCAGTGTACTTCGACCAGTTGAGTGGATCTGACCTGAAAGTCGAACCAGGACGCAAGGTTCTCTTCCTCGATATGGCTGAGGTCCAGTCAGTGGACGGGCTGATTGAGTCGTTTCATTCCATGAAGAAGCACCCTGCCAACCCGTTGTTGCGCACGGGCCCAGCGGGTAGCTGGGACTCACGACGGGCTCATGCTTATGGCGATGTTATCTTCGACGGCG
>CAZITS010000264.1:3692-7180 GCA_964542185.1 uncultured Pirellulaceae bacterium | reverse complement strand
CGGCGCTCTGGTAAATTCCTTGAATCCTGTTGGTTTACCCATTATTTATATTCTCGAATTGCTGATGTAGTCCGTTTGTCTGCAGTGAAAAATGTTTGGCAGCAGTCCGCCAGACAATTACTCAGTGCTTTAGCCGTCTTCAACTGGTGACTCCGGCTTGAGTAGCTCTGAGCTTTCGCTCCTGCAGTACGCGTTTGTAATCGGTGGGCATGACCTTAACGAATTGGCTCGCAGCCGCAGGCCAGTCAGCGACCAGACCCTGTGCCACGGGTGATGCTGTGTGTTTCGTGTGTTGTTGTAATAACTCTGCCAGTTCTTCCAGATCGTTCTGGTCGACAACGTCCTCCAGTGCGACCATGCCGAGATTGCAATTGAGACGAAATGCATCGCGGTCAGGTGCCCAGACGTAGGCAACTCCCCCGGACATGCCGGCGGCGAAATTGCGTCCTACCGGTCCCAGTATCACGACCAAACCCCCGGTCATGTATTCACAACCATGATCCCCTACGCCTTCAATGACCGTACGCGCCCCGCTGTTGCGTACGCAGAATCTCTCCGCGGCCCGGCCGCGCAGGAACGCCTCTCCGCCAGTGGCGCCGTATAACGCAACATTGCCAATCAGAATGTTCTCTTCTGCTTTGAATGAACTTTCGCGCGGGGGGTAGACCAGCAGTCTCCCGCCGGAGAGCCCTTTCCCTACATAGTCGTTTCCGTCTCCCTCTAGTTCGAGCGTGATGCCGGCAGCCAGCCAAGCGCCAAAACTCTGTCCCGCAGAACCTTGGAACTTGATATGAATGGTTCCGTCAGGTAATCCCTGTTCACCCCATTGCCGCACGACATGGTGGCTGAGAATCGTTCCAACCGTACGATCGGTATTGAGAATGGGTAATTCCAGACGCACTGTTTGCTGGTCCTCGATGGCTGGCCGACAGGCCTCCAGGATCTGTGTCTGGTCGAGGGAATGTTCCAGGCCGTGGTCCTGGGGTATCTGGCAAAAAACACCGGTGTCTGGATGCGGTTTTTCGGCTGGCTGAAGGATCGGTGTCAAATCGATTCCGTCCGCTTTCCAGTGGCGGATGGCATCCGACATGTCGAGCACGTCGCTGCGTCCAATGAGTTCCTGGAATGAGCGGAACCCGAGTTGCGCCATCCACTGGCGAGCTTCTTCTGCGACCATGAAGAAGTAGTTGACGACGTTGTCCGGTGAGCCAGCGAAGCGTTTCCTTAGTTCGGGGTCTTGTGTGGCGATTCCCACTGGGCACGTATTGAGGTGACATTTTCGCATCATAATGCAACCCAGCGTGATCAAGGGCGCGGTGGAAAAGCCAATTTCCTCGGCACCTAGCAGGCCACCGATCACGACATCGCGGCCGGTTTTCATGCCTCCGTCGGTCTGTAGCACGACTCGGCTGCGAAGATCGTTGAGCACGAGTGTTTGGTGTGTTTCTGCAATTCCCAGTTCCCACGGGAGCCCTGCGTGCTTGATGCTGGTCAGTGGGGATGCGCCAGTTCCGCCGGCGTCACCGGAGATCAAGATGTGGTCTGCGTGTCCTTTCGCGACTCCGGCAGCGATCGTACCGACACCAATTTCAGAGACGAGTTTGACGCTGATGCGGGCGGAGGGATTGGCGTTCTTGAGATCGTGGATGAGTTGTGCCAGGTCCTCGATCGAGTAGATGTCGTGATGTGGAGGTGGACTGATCAAGCCAACTCCAGGAGTTGAATAGCGGATGCGGGCAATGTTTTCGTCGACTTTCTTTCCTGGTAATTCGCCCCCCTCTCCCGGTTTGGCACCTTGGGAGATTTTGATTTGCAGTTCGTCGGCATTCGTCAGGTACCAGGCGGTGACACCGAAGCGTCCGGATGCAACCTGCTTGATTGCTGACCGCTTGGAGTCTCCATTATCCAGCGGTTCAAAGCGAATGGGATCTTCGCCACCTTCTCCGGTGTTGGATTTTCCTCCGAGGCGATTCATTGCCAGTGCGAGCGTCTCGTGCGCTTCGGCGGAGATTGACCCGAAGCTCATCGCCCCAGTACAAAACCGTTTTACGATTTCACTGGTCGGTTCGACTTCTTCAATTGGTATAGGGCCGCCGTTGACTCCGTCCTTGAATTTCATGAGGCCACGCAACGCACATCGCGTGCGGGCATCCTGGTTTGCGTGGTCCGCGAAACGGCGGTAAGCAGCGTGGGCTGGCTCTGGCGCCGCGTCAATGTGTTGCCCAGTGGAATCGTTTCGTTCGTTCAGCGAATGGGACCAGTCTCGCGTGGATACTTGCAGATCCGCGATGGCCGCAGGATCCCACATGTGCCGTTCTCCGGTGGCACGCCAGTGAAATTCACCCGGATTGGGAAGGGTTTTGGAACTACCTCCGGTGTTGGGCGGATAGCCGATCGCATGACGCCGGAGAAGTTCATTGGTCAGCACTTCCCAGGTGACTCCCTGAACGCGACTGGGGGTATGCGTGAAGCAGCGGTCGATGATTTCGTCCTTGAGTCCGACGGCCTCGAATATTTGGGCACCCTTGTAGGATTGGAGTGTCGAGATCCCCATTTTTGCCATGACTTTGAGCATGCCCTTGGCAACACCCTGGCGATACGCGGCCACAATCTTGTCTTGTGTGGTAAACGTCTCTGGGTCCAGCAGGCCGTCGAGATGTGCCTGTTGGAGTGCTTCGAATGCGAGATACGGGTTAATGGCATCTGCGCCGTAACCAATCAGCAGGCAGTGGTGGTGAACTTCCCGAGCTTCGCCGGTTTCTACCACCAGCCCGATGCGACTCCGTTTGGCCTGGCGGACGAGATGGTGGTGTACCGCGCCGCTCGCCAATAGCGCCGGCAGCGGGACTCGGTCGGCTGAGATAGCCCGGTCGGAAAGGATGATCAGGCTGTAACCATCATCGATCGCCGTCTCTGCCTCCTGGCAAATTCTGTCGAGCGCCGTCTGGAGTCCATCGGCCCCGGATGAATGAACAAAGGTGGTGTCGATCGTCTGGGTCCGCCATCCCCGGTCGTCCATGTGCTGCAGCCCGGACAACTCTCGATTGGTGAGGATAGGATGCGGCACCAGCAAGCGGGCGCAATGCTCTGCACTGCTCTGGAGCAGATTTTTTTCGGGTCCAATGTAGCACTCGAGGGACATGATGACGTCTTCGCGGATCGAATCGATTGACGGGTTGGTGACCTGGGCGAAGAGTTGTTTGAAGTAGTCATAGAGCATCCGCGATTGGTCGCTCAAACAGGCCAGCGAGGAGTCGTTTCCCATGGATCCCACGGGGTCTCGTTTCTCGTGAATCAGTGGAATCAGCATGAACTGCATTGTTTCGGTGGTGTAACCGAATGCTTGCATGCGGGATAAGAGTGATTCGGAATCGAATTCATTGACGTCACCAGCGAATTGCCTGGCCACTTCGTCTACCGTCAATCGCTGGTCACGGAGCCATTGGGCGTACGGGCGCTGGCTGGCAAATTGTTCTTTGAGTTCTTCG
>CAZITS010000264.1:0-3682 GCA_964542185.1 uncultured Pirellulaceae bacterium | reverse complement strand
CTGGGATCAGGCGTCCTGCTTCAAAATCGACGAGAAACATACGGCCCGGCTGCAAACGCCCTTTGAGTTTCACGTTGTCAGGTGTGACGCTCGGAAGGACTCCGACTTCGCTCGCCATGATCACACGATCGTCATGTGTGATGTAGTACCGGCTGGGGCGTAACCCATTGCGATCGAGTACGGCGCCAATGTAATGGCCGTCCGTGAAAGCGATTGATGCGGGACCATCCCAGGGTTCCATCAGGCATGAGTGGAACTCGTAGAATGCGCGTTTCGCTTCAGGCATCGTCTCGTGCTTCTGCCACGCCTCCGGGACCATCATCATGACCGATTCTTGAAGTGATCTTCCTGTCTGCAGGAGGAACTCAAGTGCGTTGTCAAAATTTCCTGAATCTGAGCATTCCGGTTCCATGACAGGAAATACCTTGTTCAGCTCGTCACCAAACTGGTCGCTTTGCATGATTCCTTCGCGCGCACGCATCCAATTGATGTTGCCGCGGAGTGTGTTGATTTCTCCGTTGTGGGACATGAACCGATTAGGTTGGGCGCGGTCCCAGCTCGGGAAAGTGTTTGTGGAAAAACGCGAGTGCACCATTGCCAGGTGTGACTGGTAGTCAGGGTCTGAAAGATCAGGGAAGTAGGGGAATAGCTGCGTGGTGGTCAGCATTCCCTTGTAAATCATGATTTGGGTTGACAGCGAGCAGCAATAGAAGAGTTTGGCTTCTGTGAGGGTGTTGTCGCCACGTAACGTGTGGCTGGCCCGTTTGCGGATCAGGTATAGTTGGCGTTCAAAGTCCTTGGCGGGTAGTGTCTCACCAGACGCGGTCTGGGCCGCGCCCACAAATAATTGTTCGATGTGTGGTTCTGCATCGCGCGCCGCCTGCCCGACATTGGCTTTTGCTGTCTCTTGCGGGACTTTGCGCCATCCGATCAACGATTGTCCTTGTTCCAGGATGATGTTGGCGACTACGTCTTTACACTTCTGACGTTCGTTCGGGGATTGTGGAAGAAAGACGAGTCCAACTCCAAACTGGCCGGCTGGTGGCAGCTCAAGCCCCATTTCCTGGCGCGCGACTTTATTCAGAAACTCGTGTGGCACGCCCGTGAGAATTCCCGCCCCATCACCAGTGTTCGGATCGCACCCACAGGCGCCACGGTGGTCCATGTTCTGCAGGATGATGTACGCATCTTCGACGATTTGGTGGCTGCGGCGGCCTTTGATGTTCGCCACGAATCCCACACCACAGCTGTCGTGCTCGAATTCCGGGTCATACAGTCCTTGTTTTTCCGGCAGGCCGAAGCGGGAGGTTTGAGTCATGGGTTTTGCCAGTCAGATAACTGTTGTCAAGTTGTTTGGTTTGGGTAACGATAGTTCGCGAGCCGTGGACTCGATGCGGGTCTTCAGATCTCGACGGTCACGAGTTCGGGTCGCTTTACAGTTTCACCAGCGCCCGAGGATGTCGCACTCAACAGGTGCTCGAGGCAGTGCTGTGCCGCGCTGCCGAGAATCCGCCCCCGGCGTCGGATGATGCCGACAGGACGGACAAGGTGTTTGTCGCGAATCGGAATCGCGATGAGGGATCCCGATTCGACTTCCCGACGCACTGTTGGTTCGGGAAGAATGCTACATCCGGCGTGAATTTCCAACGCTCGCTTGAGAGTCTCAATATTGTCAAATTCCATGGCGACGTCGACCTGAACACGGGCTGTGTGCAACAGACGGTCCAGTTCTCGCCGAATCTGCAAATCATGGGAAAATCCGATCATCCGTTGCCCGGCTAGTTCGTTCAGATCAATCGAGCTGGCACCGGCCAGGGTATGCTCTGGTGAGCATACCAGGAGCATTGGTTCGTCCCACCAGGGAGTCATGCTGATTGTGCGGGATTTCTTCGGATAACTGACCAGGCCGAAGTCTGCCTGATCCGATTCCACCAGGTCGTACACGCCAGCCGGGGTCTGGTACTCGAGATGTACGTGTGTTTGAGGCGCTTGTTCCTGGTGCCGTTTGACGAAGTCGTCCATGTAATAGAGGCCAATAGAGTAGATTGACGCAACGGTCACGCGACCACCGACATCCTGCCAGAGCAGTTGGACTTGTTCCTGCAGCGCATCGTAACGCTGCAGAAGTTGACGGCTGCCATCGTAGAACAGCGAGCCGGCGGCGGTGAGAACGAAGGGACGCTTGGACCGGTCAATAAGCTGTACGCCCAAATGCTCTTCAAGCTGGTGGACTGCCTGACTGGCCCGCGACTGGGAGATTCCGTTTTCGCTGGCAGCTCTGGAAAAGCTCTTCTTGCCAACGACATCGCAGAAGACCTTGAGAGTTTTCAAGTGCATGGGAATGCAGGGATGAGAATAATTGGAAGACGTAGAATTAGAAAAGCCAATGCAGGCTAACGGTGGCTTCGAGAGTCGTCAACCACCCTGGTTCGACGGGGGAGGGTAGCGTGGCCGGTTCAATACCACTGTGGTTAAGACGCTGGTGCGAGCCGGTGTCGCGTTAGCGGAACGTGCGTTTGTCAAGGGCGCCACTGGCTCTCGACAAGGCTTTTATGCGTTGACGCAATGCAGCCGTAACGTGCTTTTGCGGCACCGCGGGTCTCTGGGACCACGGACGGTCTGGTGCTGGCCAAGTTGTTTTTATTGGCCGCCGGCTGCGACCTTGTTCGGTTCGTACTTGTGGCCCCGATCGCGAATGACCGTGGCACTGAGGATCCGATCTGGCTCTGGGAGCGGAGGTTGGGCAGCAGGATCGCGACGTTGGATTTTTGCCAGTACTTCTATGCCCTCGATGACTCTGCCAAAGACGGAGTGCTTGCCGTTCAATGAGGGTCGGGGTTGGAAAGTAATGAAGAACTGGGAACCGCCAGTATCTGGGCCGGCATTTGCCATGCTGAGGCTGCCACGAAAGTGCTTGCGTGCATTTTCCTGGCCGCACTCGCATTTGATACTGTAGCCCGGGTCGCCAGTGCCGTCGCCTTTGGGGCAGCCACCCTGCGCCATAAAACCACCAAGTACCCGATGGAATGTCAGGTTGTCGTAAAACTTCTCTTCCTTGACCAGGCTGATGAAGTTCCCCACCGTGCCGGGTGCCTCGTTCTCAAAAAGTTCCAGTACGATTGTGCCACGATTCGTTTTCAGTTCGACACGTGGAAGATCATTTGCCTCAGCCTCGGCTTTCCGCAATGCTTGTTCTGTGGCCCACAGTTGTTTGTACTCGGCAACCGTGGCCAGGAATTTGCGGGCGTCGTCTCGGGTCAGGGCACCTCGTGTGTCGGCTTCTTTTAAATAACGCTCTGCGGTCTCAAAATCGTGCGTAGCAAACGCCGCCACTCCGGCCAGTTCGTACAGTTCGCCGATCCCGACGTTGTTTTCGAGAAGCGCTTCGGCAACGTCGATGGCGGGTTCATAGTTGTCGCGTTTCAGATCATCCAGCAGCAGGCTGTAGAGGAAGCGAATGATCTCGCGGTCTTGATTTGGGGCAGCCAGAAAAGCACGCTTGCCAGCATCGCGAAGCACCGGAATTAACTTCTCGCCACGGTCAACCAAAGCTTGCCACTCGTCTTGGAGTGGCTTGAGGTCGGTTTCGTCCGCGACTTGAAAACGTGTCCGCAGGGACCGCATTTCTTTGATGACTTGTTTCCACGCTTCCAGCCCTTCAACGAACGCGCCGATCGCCTGC
>CAZITS010000263.1:0-7229 GCA_964542185.1 uncultured Pirellulaceae bacterium | reverse complement strand
CGAGTACTAATCTCCTCGACCAGGTCGCGTGTTCTGGAAAGCTCACTGTCGTCGAGACTCAACTCACTTGTCGTCTCGGCAACTTCGATCATCTTCATGCGGGCTTCCAGGTTTTCCACGTCAACTACCAGTTGACGTCTCGCCACCTTCATGGCGTCTAACTTGTCACGAGCCGCACGCAATCGTGTCGCACGTGCCTGGCGCACTTTCTGGAGCTGATCCAGCTTACTTTCCGAGCCTTTGAAATGCTTGAACTCACGAGTCAACGATTCCTTAACTTCCTTGGACTCGTAGGTTTTGCCAGCCAGCACAATGTTCCCACTCTGCTGAGTCAATGCATCACGCAATGTCTCCAGATAGTTACGGTCTTTTGATAACTGGCCCTCTGTCTTGGCCAATTGCCGTTCGAGCTTGGCAACGGCCACCTCTTCGCGAGCAATCGTTTCCATCGCTTCTTCGATCGGACCTTCCAAATCCTTGATAGCCCCGCGAGCCTGCTTGATACGAGTTTCCACGGAAATCATATCACTGGCAGCGTCACGAACCTCTCCATAGGTAGTCGCCACCAGACTGATCGCGTCACGCCCATAAAGAAATCCCAACAACAGCACAACCACTGCAGCTCCAGTAATTCCTTTCTTAATCATCGCTCATTACCTCCGGCTAACATAGAATCGGAACATGGGTCCTGGATAAACTTTATTCAGCAAACGACATCGCTGAATCCACTGGGTACTTCGCACGCGGCGGGCAGATCTTTGTTAGTTTCAAAGATCTTTCTTGGAAAAAGCCACAGCCCGCGATTGCCGCACAGTCCATGCCACCACATGAGGGACAAAGGTCCCGACTTCGACTAGTCGCAGAGTCCGTATCATTCACAGCCGCCGGGTATTGCGCTGCGACACCCCCGGCCAGAGGGGCGTCGCGCGGATACGCACCTTTAGCTATCCAGCAGCTGCCAGGCAATCAGAAAAACAGACTGCGTACTTACCTGGATGAACAGCAGAAAACGCCGGCAAAGAAGGCACTCAATAGAAAACGGGCGGCGACACTCATTCACAGGCACGCCCGACAGCGCGTTTCTCAGCGATTACCGTGAAACGCCAGCCTCAAGCTAGATGCTCACACGATGGCTGCTCGAAAAAGACCACCGTGGTCGAGACTGCATCTGGGACAGTCTGCAGTGCTGCGCCCGCAGCAGGACCAGTGGTATATTCCCAGCGACCCCACTCAACGAACATCAGGACACTGGCTGTCAGCATACAGATGAATGCGATGATCAGCATCATCGTATAGACATCAATCTTTCCGCGCCGCCGTAACGAACGCGATCGTCTGGATGCCAGGGCAGTTTGATCAGAGGCTGGTGTAGACACGGTCGTTGGTCCTGATGATACCTTGGCGGAAGTCCTTCAAAATGACCGCAACGGAACGATCGGGTGACGTCTTCTGAATGCGCAGCTTACCCAGATAGCTGTTATCACGGGTAACGTGCAATTCATGGCCAACTCGCAATCCGTCGTCGGAGCCAAGGGAAATCTCGACCAGATCGCGTTCACCGACTTTCGTCACCATGCCATCAATACCCTTGGGCACCGCAGTGTCGATGTCAGCCAATGTAACGTTCAATACGTCTGTCAAACGCTTGTATTCACTCAGATCGGCTAGCAGCTGTGCCCTTCTTTCCTGCAGATTGCTCAGCATTCCCTGGGCCTCATTGAGTCGATCGGTCACTTCAACCAGACCCTGGAACGATTTGTCGCGTGCCAGGTGGGCGTCCATGATCTGCTTTCGCAGCAATTCCACCTCTTGGGTCACTCGGTCCAGATCATTTAGCTTCTGTACAGCCTTCTCAAGTTCAACACGGTGGGTATTCTGAAGCGATTCAAACTGCTGAGTCCGATCGGCCAGATCAGTCTCCATCGTGGTGACTTTCGTTTGCAAGTTCGCCAATACCGCCCGCCGCGCAGCCTGTTCAAATTTCAGGTTATTGAGAGCTTCATCGCGCAGCTGCTCTGTTTGACTACGAAGACTCTCAGCGTCTGCAAGCTCTTTTTTCTTTTCTTCGTAACCCGTTTTCCAATCGCGATGCGTCACAAAGACGGTCAACGAGAGGCCCAGGAACATCACGCTCAACACCAACACGAGCATGGTGAAAATTTTGCCCATCAACGTCATAACACCCGTCCCCTAAATCAAAGCGGGCTCCAGAATCCGCAAACCGTCCACACGTATCACGCCACCACAGGCAGCGGGCCCCGTGCGAGCAGATTCCCCAAGTAAGGTAAAAGTCCGAAGTTCCTACACAGACAGGACATAAAGACAATACCGAAAGCTCAGTATAATTCCACGACAACCAAAATGCCAACGAAGATATGAAAAAATAGGATAAGTAAGGAAATTAAGTCGAGTTTGACGGCTTTTGCCCAAGCGAGAACACGCCCACTTGGGTATTCAACCCAATCGCTCAACTCTGTTTTCGGAAATTCAGCCAGTATCGGCCAATAGCGTCGCCAAGAATCGCCAATTTTCCCCAAACAGAGGAAGTATTACCCGCATAACTTCACAGCGACGGTGACTCACGCCTGGGCTCAGGCACCATCTGCAAAGCTGACTCTCGTCGGACAGCCTGCCAGGAACCGGTCAGGGCCATCAACACGGTCAATCCAAGGCAAACCCCGGCAGGCCAATCACCCAGCACCTCCTGGTAGTAGCTTGTTCGTGAATCTGGCTCTACCTCTGCGATCAATAGATCTTCTCGCCGACGATGGCCTTGTTTGCGCACTTTCCCGTTGCCATCGATGAAACCCGATAGCCCGGTATTGGCAGCGATCAACAAAGGAGACCGATTCTCAATGGCTCTAAAAACACTGCAGTTGAAATGAAGATCCAGAATCGTCGAACCATAAAACCAACCGTCGTTCGTCAAGTTGATGAGCACATCTGCCCTCGTTTGGCTCGCAGCGAGCTGATTTGCCTGTTTTCGCAGCAGGTGGGGAACGGTCGTCTCAAAACAGATGCTGGGAGCCAGTATGAAGTCGGCCACTTGCATCGTGACGGCCACCGTACCAGAAGAAAGCCCAGGACCGATGGGGAAGAGCCCATACAAACTCGGAAACACATCACCGAAAGGAACATATTCTCCAAAGAGAACCGGATGCATCTTTGCATAACGTCCAACAACCCGCCCGTGTTGGTTAACCAGTAAAGCCGAATTGAAGATTCGTTCTTGCCCCATACGCAGGTCGCGTGTCCCGGTGCCAACAAGTAACAGAGGCCCTTCACCAACACGACCTGCACCGGCTTCCAGAGCGACCAACTTCAATTTCTCCTGGAAGCTTGCATCCCACTGCTTCAGTCGCTCCGTAGAGACGGTCGCACTAAGCCCTGGAATGCGTGTCCTTGAATCATAGCGGAGCTCCGGCAGTCCTCCCTCAAATGCCGATTCGGGCCAGACCACGAGGTCGAGTTCCTGGTCGAGCTGCGCCAGCTTACGATTCAATTCGCGATAAGACTCGAAGGCATCCCAGAAATAGTCGCTCTCCACGTCGAATCGGGTATCGACGGCTCCCTGCACCAGGCCAACGCGCAATGTCTTTCGGTTCACCTTATCTGAAAGCTGCTGGCCTAACCGCCATTCTCCGTACAACAACGATCCCACCAGTAATAGCAACCCAGTCGCAATTGGCAGATAGCGTCTCCACACGACTCGGACCACTGGTTTCCCTGCAGGATCGCTCGATAACCGCGGGACACTGATCACCGCTGCAGCGAAAAACACGATCAAGAACGACACCCCGTATGCGCCGAAAACATCCGCGATCTGCAAAAGTCCGAGCCACTTCATTTGGGTATGGGCCAAAAGTGCTACAGAGAAACCCGTCGCCACATGGCCTCGAGCCAGTTCGAGACCAACCCACACAACAGGCGCGACCAGGCACAGTGGCCATCTCCATCTCCAGTAGGCCACTCGTGCTAAACCGACAAACAGCGGACAGTAGCAAGCCAGGTACGCCCCTAGCACTGTTAAACCGACATAATTTGCCGGATGTGCCAGAGTAACTCCGTACAAGAGCACAACCCAGAACAGCAACGCCGTGCACCAGAGCGTGCGATAGGGCCTTTTACCAGCCAAACTGGGCCTTCGCACAAGCCACAACCAACCCAACGGCGCCACCCACGCCAACGGGCCCAGATTACATGGGGGTAGTGCCGCCCAATAACAAAGGCAAGAAACCACAGAAAGCGTCAAGGTGGACCAACCGGTTTCACTCTGAGGCTTGGACATGGGCGCTCAAGAGACAGTTCGTCGCGTTGGTGGGCCTACACACGTGGGCGCAATGTCACGCCGGGACACGATACCAACATGCTTCGTTTACAGAAAAAACTACGTGCCTGGGGCCCTGACTTTGCGAATTGGCGGCCGCCGCCAAGGCACCCTCTCCAACCATCCGCTAATGGAACCGGAATTACCTGCCAAACCCAAAGAAGAAGCTGAAATGCTCGATGTCGTCGTAAGGCGCATTGGCAACCGGGAACGCAAAATCAAATGCCAAAGGTGCCGGGCCCAGTGCAGGAATCGAAATCCGCAGTCCAAATCCTGGAGCTACGCGAAAATTGTCCCCATTGATTTCGACGTCTTCTTCAACTGTACCAGCATCGACAAAGAACACCCCCTTGAGCATGTCATCCGCAGTCAAAGGAAACATGTACTCCACAGTACCCAACAACATAAATTCACCACCCACCGTCACACCACTGACTACCGGTGAGGCACCACGAAAATCAAACCCGCGGATCGTCGACTGACCACCCGCGAAAAAGTTCTCAAAAATAGGCGTCTGCGCACCACTGACGCCCAGGCGGGTGCTGACCGACAACGTGTGCCGATTCGAACCGTCCGCGCGTTCACGAACCAGAAAGTACTGTCGGTAGTCGACGTTGCCCCGGGGGTAATCAAAACTCCCGAACATCTGTTCGAAACTCAATTCCAACAAGTGCCCCTGCGTGGGAAGAAAAGGAATGTCTCGCGTATCGTGTGCAAGTGTGACCCGGCCTCCATATAGGTCATGATCTCCAACCATTGCATCCAACTCCGCCACGCCATCCACCGCCGGGTTGTAGATATCAACTTCCGCCATCCGTAACGAAGCATTGACGGATAAGTCATGTGTAATGCGATAGCCCAACCCCACTCGCGCGCCCTTCCGCCTTTCGCTCCAGTCTTCATAACGTCTTTCAAACAAGAACCCACTCACATTCAGGCTGAACGGAGTCCAGAGCAGATAGGGTTCGGTGAAATTCACCACATAACGCTCAAAGAGCGTGCCAGGCACTGCTTCTATGCGCAACCCTTGCCCGCCGCCTCGAAAAGCAGTGCCATTAAGAAAATCTTGAAAGCTGGTGGGAAACCGCAGAATGTCAAAATTTCGTTCGTCGATAACGACGTGTCCAGTCAAACCTGCATTCGAGTTGACCCCCGCACCAAACATAAACCTGCCAGTGCGGGCTTCTTCGACAAAGATGTCGAGATCGGCGGTACCTGGAGGCTGCAATAACAGATCACCCATGGGCTCGACACCGGCGGCATCACCCCCTGGGGCTATTGGAACCGGTTCTGTAACTGCGGGTGGTGCCGGCGCCCCTGGAGATTGATAGCGGACCCAGCCATTAGGACTCGAGGCACGCATTGGGAACCGCGGATACTGTGGCAAAAAGCTTTCTCGCGCTGGCTCCTGCGCTACGACTGGCGGCGTTTGCGGGCTTTGCCCACGAATTTGAAATGAGGAAGCCGCTTCTGACTTCTGCTCGGGATGCGCATGCGGTGACAACTTGACAGCCGGAACAATCACTTCGTCCACCGGCTCATCGTCGGCCGCCCCACTCTCGATAGCGGGTACAACGGCAGGCCACAGAGGCGGCTCCGAAGAAATGCGACGCTGCATACAGCCAGAGGCTATCAGACAGACAGTAATGCCAGGCAACAAAAGCAGGTTACGCGGCGTCCACAAGCGACATGCTTGAATCTGCAGTGCAAAGGCTGCAGACCAGCTGCCTCTAAGGACCCGTCTTTCCGTAAGAAATGAATTTCCACTCATGGATCGCAGTATGCAGGTTGGTCGCTTCGAATCGACCTGGACTCGCATCCAGGTCAAGGGTCGCGGGGTAATCGGGAGGGACTCTGGCCACGGCCCAAAGTCTTTCGTCTGGTTTGCGGGGGATTGGCGGCAACGCCGTCGGCTGTCACATCGAATTCGCGTGGTTTAACGTTGATCGCAGGCGGACGCCCTTGTGAGGGGTCATTGACAAACAACTGCGACGATTTCAGACGTCGCTCGCTGGACCTGACTTCGCGGATGTCAATAATCTCGCCCGGATACAACGAGAGACGTTTCAGAATCACGCTTTCCCGAGTGTGTGGAAACTCACCCGCGATATTCACGTTAATCTGCCCGACGCGATACTGGGCACCTTCTTCGATCTTGTAAATCAGGTCTAATTGGCCAGGTTCCTCCAGGAACCGTGGGTCCGCCTTGATGTCCGCGTAGACATAACCCCGGCCACCGTAGAGATCGCGCAACGTACCAACATCACGATTCATCGTTGATAAATTGAAATAGTCCCCAGTAGAAAGCTTCAGTTGGTCTTGCAAGGACTCCCGTGTAAATCGTTCGTTTCCTTGAATCGCAACAGATCGAATACGAAAACGCTGGCCTTCGTCAATAATGAATCGCAATGTCGCCCAGTTGCCCGAATCGTCAAAACTGAGCTCACGGTCGACACGAGCGCGAAAGTACCCCAGGCTCCGGTAGTAACCTGTCAGCCGCTCGGTATCTTCATCGATCTTGCTACGATCTAACTGGCCGCGAATGAAATAACCTAAAATCGGTGTCTTTGTCGAAATCAAGGACTTGAGCCGACCGTCGCGTACCAGATCTGGATCATTTCCAACAAATTCAATACGCCCAACACGTACCAGCGGTCCTTCGTTGACGACGTAAATCCCGCCCCGGTCCCCTGGGTTAATTCCCTCCAGGATCGTCACAGTGGCTTTCACAAATCCCTTGCTTCGGTAGTACTCTTCGAGTCGCCGGCGGCCATCTTCAACATTGAAGCGGCTCTGAGCGTCGCCGATCTTCAAGCCCGTTTCCTTATCGAGCTTTTTGTCTTTGTAGTAGCGGTTGCCGATATATTTCAGATACCGCACGGTCGGTTGTTCAAACACTTTG
>CAZITS010000262.1:0-7251 GCA_964542185.1 uncultured Pirellulaceae bacterium | reverse complement strand
AATAGGGATAACCGGCAGCGGGGTGGTAACTGCATCGATCCAGGTTGGGTTGGAGATGGTGTTGGCACGCGCCTCCGGCACTGGCCACGCCGAGGTCAATTCACTCTATATCAATCTGAGGGACGAGACGATAGCATTGTCGACTACTCGAAGTACGTACGCGGACCGATGTCGCAGGCAGGGGTGTATGAGTAACGACGTGGAGAGAGCGGAAGAAAACGCAAAACGCCAGCAGGCCGCAGCAGATCGAGAGGCCGGTGAATTAGTGCGGGTGGCAGTGGTGGGTATTGTGTTGTTGATTGTTTTTCTGGCAGTGCTGATCGCGGCCAAGTTGCGCTGGAGCTCGACGGACTTCGGCCGCTTCGAAGTACCACCTGCCCCACCCCACGATGCGTTTTGTGCACAGGTTTCACCCCGGAAGCAATGCCTTCTCCACAGCTAACTGGCCCGCTGGTTGCGGGTAGTCGAGTTACACGCTGGCTGGACGGTCGAAGTGGTCCAGTTGGGACACGACTTCAGCCACGGGCGTGACATCTCCCAGGTCGACATCGATCTCGAGCAAGTTGACTGCGCGCATCAACTCACAGCGTTCTCCGATGGCCTCGCGAGGCACGATCACTCGAAAACTATCGACTGCATCGCGGCAAGTTGCGTAGACGCAGTGACTGGTACTGATTCCCGTGACGATTAACGTATCGACGGAGAGCGAAGTCAGCATCTCGTGGAGGTTGGTTCCTTTGAATGACGACGCGTAGCGTTTGTAGACGATTTTTTCTTCGGGTCGATGTTCCAGTCGCGGATCCAGTGCGAAGAGTTTCTCGACCTGATCTGCTGGGACAGACCATTTTAATTTTCGGTTTTGTGGGCTGGGTGGGTCGGCGGGATCCCAGGCCAGCGAGGTGAAGAAGATCGGGATTGCGGCTCGTCGTGCGGCCGCCAGCACCTGACACGTACCTGCCATCACGCTATCCAGATTACTGCCGATCTGCAGTTCGGGGTCGAGCCAGTAGCGGGCCATATCAATCACGATTAACGCCGGCCGTTGTCCCCAGCCTACGCGCATTCCCCAGCCACGTTCCAGATAGTTTGCCTTCAGCGCGGCCAGGTGCTCGCGGAGTGGTCCGCGCAATGCATCGGGCAAACGCAGGTCATCCGCCCCGAAGGGAAGTCGCTGTGCACGGTTGTCGCTCATGAAGTGTCCTTTCGGGAGGTTGCTTTGAGAAAGTGGAGATTGAGAAGATGTCGCGAGGGCATCGGTGGGGCGTAGATATTCCGTTCGCCACCGTCACAGATGCCAACGCTGTCAGGCCAATCACAGATTCTTGCCAGCCTGTTCTTTCTTGCCAGCCTGTTCTGTGATCACTGGAGCCAGAATTCGGGATGCGTGCTGATGGTTGTGGTACACGGTGTTGACGGCAGTCACGGTTTCGTCCGGAAATTCGACGGTCAGTGGCAGGCCCGTTTGCGGGTTCGGCTCGTAGAGTGGTGCTCCCGTGCTGGCGATGGTGACACGGATGCGATGGCCGCGGTTAAAGATCTGGCTCAGCCAGCCCACGCGAAACCGAACTTTGACGACTTCGCCTGGCGAGAGCAGCACTTCCTGCCGGAATCCTTCGCGATAACGTAACCGCCAGGGGTAACCGATGAGGAGAATGGAGCGACCGTCAGGATAGACGTCGCAGACACGGACAATCAGGTCCGTGTCGCGTGCGGTGGAAGAAAAATAAAGTTCGGCTTCGACCGGCCCTGTCCATTCCACTGGCTGCGCAAGCGCAGTAGAAGTGAAGGTCAGCACTTCGCTCTGGGCTTCAAAGGAACGCGCGTCTCGGGCACCGGGAAAGGACCGGCCGGGAATTTGCATGGGATGCTGGGGATCGCTCTGGTAGCTGGTGCTGGCTGTCGAATCGGTTGGCTCAGCGGGTTGCAAGACGCCCTTTGAATCGCGGTCGGTGCCCAGATAGAGCGGCACGGTACGGGCGGGCGGTGGCCAGTCCGCGGCCGACCGCCAGAGATTCCCGGGGGCTCCCGGTTCACCAGCGGCACCCATCACGTAGTACTTCACGGGAGCCTGCTGCTGCGTCGACGCTGTTTTTCCTTTCAGGTGTTGATCAAACCAGGCGACCATAGAGTCGTGTACGGAAATCGCGGCGTGTTCGGGGAAACGCAAATCGCCGACCTGGTGCCCTTTATTGCGACGTCCGTGTAACCAGGGTCCAATCAGCAGTTGTTGCTGTCCTAGCGACCGGGGTCCGCCGCGGTGCTGGCGTCCCTGGAAGCTGGCAATCGATCCCTGGTTCATGAAGTCGAACCAGCTACCGATCGTCAAGCAGGGGACATTCATACGGTCAAAGTGACGCGCGCAATCTTCGGCCTCCCAGTACGTATCGTAGTTCGGGTGGGCAAACCATTGGGTCATCAGATCCCGATTGTGCTGGGGAACACGGCAGACCGCTTCCATTCCTTTGAATCGGTCAGGGCGTGTGCCACCACCCAACCGGTAACCTTCCTGAAAAAGGCTCAGTCCGGTGTCGACCATGTACTGGCAGGTGAGGTGTGGTGGGCGGGTGATGGCCAGAAAGTTCTGCGCAAACCCTCCCTGAGAGCTGCCGAAGGTGCCGATTTTTCCAGTACACCATTGACGTGTTGCCAACCACTCACAGGTGTCGTAGCCGTCTTGTAACGCGCCTCCGGCCAGCGCCCGGTACCCGACCCAGGTTCCTTCCGATTCCTGGGCACCGCGGAAGTTGACGTGCAATACGCCGTAGCCGGTCGCCGCCAGCCGGGCCGCCAGTTGCCGCGTCGTACGGCCGCGCAAGTTCGCGTAACGCTGTTCAAACAAGCCTGGAAACGGTCCCTTGCCCGGCGGCAGATAGAGGTAGCCGGAAAGCCGTTTGCCGTCGCGCATTGGCACCCACACATGCGTTTCGCTGACGTCCCCCAGGTCGATCTCGGCTGTTGTCTGGGCGCTGGAAGTGCCCGCTGAGATAGCCACCAGTAACAACCACATTTGCAGGTTTCGCATCAGTTCTCTCCCCACTGGGACCATTGCCGCAGGCACCACTGGCGGGTGCCTGGACCCGTTACACATTCAACAACCGCGCCGCGTTGTTCCAGAAGATATCCTCGACCTGATTGTCCGTGAGTCGCTCTGACCAGCAGGCCCATTTCAACGAACGCAGGTGTTCCAATCCCACCAGCACCGGGTCGATCCGGGTATGTTTTTCTCCCCACACAGGCGACTGTTCGTAAAGCCAGAGGAAGGAGTCGCCAGCGGAGAGCGATCTGCCGCGATGGTGGCTGACAGGCAAGTCGGAGCCATACATTAACTTGTCATGACCAATAATGCGGATGATCGATTGATGCGCGATCGGCTCACAGTTGGCACTGGTATCGAAGTAGAGATTGTCGAGACCGACCAGGTGCGGCAGTCCCTCAAGATTGTGGCTGGGTTGAAAGCCTCGCGCCGAGTGCGCCAGGATGAGCGTCATATTCGGGTAGTTCTGGCAGTAGTGTTTGATGCACGCAATATTCGCCGGATCCGCCACGGAGCGGGACTTGACCATATGCAGCGTGATCACCCAGCCTTCTTCATCGGCGACTTTGATCAACGCTTCGGGAAGGTAGGCCTGGATATCCGCTTCCCAGGTGGGATCGACGTCTGACATGGTGTGGTAGCACTTCAGTCCGTGCAGACCCAGCTGACGTACCTGTTGCCGAACCCATTCCGGGTCATCTTGTGGCTTGATAAAGAAGATGCCGCGGTTGGCTGGATCGGGAGCCGTGTGTTCACCGACCCAGGCGTTGGCTGTGCTCAGTTTTTCATCTTCCATGGAGGAGCTGAAAGGGATGAACAACGCATTGGTCGGCCGCCCGGGGTGGATCTGGTCGATCAACGTCCGGTATTCCGTGAGGCCCACGTCGGGGGGACCACCCGGAATCGCCCAGGCGACGCAGGACTCCCGCCACAAATGGCAGTGCGCGTCATAGATCCGATCGGGCAGGAAGGCGTCGAGTTCCCGTTGGAAAAAGTCCCGATCGATCTGGGTGTGGGGTGTTCCTTTGAAACTCATCAGGGGCAGCCTCCGGTCGTGGGTTGGTTTGGTTTCATGTAGCGTAGCCGCCAGGTTGGCTGGGGCAGACGCGCTGAGGGTTTCAACGTTGTTCTGGGCGTTGGCCGGGTTTGACGACTTGTTGTAGCCAGCGGCGCAGCGACTGACGAGCCACTGACGGACGTAGTACCCAGGCGTCGTTGTGATTGCGAAAACCGGTTTCCTGGAACGTGAAATGACCCGGTACGCCGGTGCTTTCCAGATAACGCCGCGTCGCGGTCAGTCCCTGGGTGGCAGTCGGGCTCTGTTCCTGGCAAATCCACTGGGGACGTTGCCGCAGACGCTGCAGGCGTTCCAGTGCGGATTTTCGGTCCGCCTGCGGGTAACCCCATTTTTCGTAGACGCCGTCGTAGTGGCTGTAGGGGACAAAGGCCGCCCACAAGCGGGCAATTTCGTCGTCATAGAGTCCCAGGTAGTTGCAGGCAATCGCCCCCCGCGAAAATCCCGCCAGCACCACACGGGTCGGGTCGCCGCCGTACGCTTTACAGAGTTCGGGTACCGCCTGCTTGTAGTACTGCAGAGTGGGTTGCGGATCGTAGTGGGGGCGGTCGCCCCACCACTGGGTGGCGATGGTGCGCCCGTCTGCCTTCAAATACGGCAGGCAAAACCAGAGGTAGCCCTGCCCCGCGGAGAGACCGTAGCCTAATTTACTCCCCTCCGGCCGGCCGGTGCTGACATCGCCGAACGGGCTGCGGTACGGTCCGTTGCCCGCCAGTTCGACGATCACGGGATAGGATTTTCCCGGCACCCAGTCTGTGGGCAGGTAGATGACGTGATAGATATCTGTTGACTCGTAACCTGCCAGGCGAGCCTTGACACGCCGTCCCGCAGCGGGCGGCCCCGGTGACAGCGGGGGCACTTGCAAATCGGCGGGGACCGAGGCGATGTCGAGCGTTTCGGCGGCGGTCAGAATTGTGTCTCCCTGCGCGCTGAAGATCCAGAGACAGACTGTGGCCGTGGCGTAGAGCGAGAAATCGCGGCGGGCGGCAGGACGTGACACGATCAATCGATCCTGGCGACGAGAGGTGCAGTACCGGACAGCATAGCTGACACCCTAACGAGTCTCGGTCGGTGCAACAACGTACCCGCCAGCGAACCAGGGCTGAAAGGAAAGTTCAGGCGCTGACCGCCAACACCCGGCAGTGGACTCGACTGGGACTGGTAACCACGCGTTTGGAATTCAGATCAGGCCAGGAATCGGCTGACCGTCGTCGAGCATCGGAATCGGACGCCCGCTGGGATCCTGGAATGAGGTTTCCGGAGCGATGCCGAGTACGTGGAACACCGTAGCCATTAGATCTTGCGGTGTGACCAGACCCGTTTGAGGTACTTCTGCCTTGGCCGAGGAAGCGCCCACGACCTGGCCCACCTGGAGACCACCACCCGACAATGCCAGGGTACTCAACGGCCCCCAATGGTCGCGTCCCGCGTTCTTGTTGATCCGTGGTGTGCGACCGAATTCACCTGAGATTACCAGCAAGATGTTCTGGTCCAGGCCGCGCTGGTAGATGTCTTCGACGAAGGCCGAAACAGCCCGGTCCACTTGGGGCCCACGGCCGTTCATACCACCTTTGACGTTGCCGTGCATATCCCAGCCTTGGAGGGAGACGGCGACAAAACCACACCCTGCTTCACACAAGCGGCGCGCCGTCAACATGGAGGCGCCCAGGCCGCCACCGTATCGGGCTACCACCGCGGGATCCTCCTTGGCCAGATCGAATGCCTGGGGTGCTTTGCCGAGAATCAAGTTGAGTGCCTGTTGATTGAACCCGTCAATGCCGTCGATCAGGCCGTGCGCATCGGTCTCTCTGCGCAACTGGTCTAGACTGGCCAGCAGCGATTTGCGGTCTTCGAGTTGCGAGACCTTGGTGGCCAGTTTCATGTTGTCGCGTGCGGGCCCACTGGGGGTGAATGGGGCATAGGACTTGCCGAGCCAGGCGGGGCCGGGGATGCGGGGCGCATCGTCATTGAATCCAATACGGCCCATTTGTACGTAAGTTGGCATGCCGGTACGTGTGTGGTTGGGTCCGCGAACACGTGAGGTGATTGAGCCCAGCGAAGGTCGGTTACGGGGGGCGTGTCCCGTGTTGACCCAGAAGCAACCGACGTTATGGCTGCTGCTGGGGACACGAAAAGAGCGGACGAACGCCAGCTTGTCGGTCTGTGTGGCGAGGCGTTCAAAATTACCGCCCAAGGTGATCCCGGGAAGTGTCGTTTTGACTTCCCCTGTGACGCTGCGGTATTCGACCGGGGCGGTCATCTTGGGGTCGAACGTCTCGATGTGGGTAGGACCACCGTTGAGCCACAACCAGACCACGGAGGTCTCCTGCGAGGGAGTGACCGCAGCGGCTTTGGCACGAGAAGCCAGCAGGTTGGATAAGGTCAGGCCAGCGACGCCGAGACTGCCGATCTCCAGAAAATTCCGTCGTCTGATTCCCGCACAATTTTGTTGTTGGGGTCCAAAACGTACTTGCAGCATGACAACGGCTCCTCAGCGGGCGATGGTGGATGCAGTGAGACACACGACGCTTCTACATTGGAACGTTTCGATTTATAGTCGGGCTGACGCAAAATCACAATATCGCGAACCTGCTATCTGGCGGTAATGGTCAATCTTCCCTTTCCTGGTTGCCTTTGGCTTTGAACCGGAAAAACAAATCGACCAGTACCCACATAATCACGAGGGCCCACAGCATCGGGTCGCGAATGACGTTATGCATCCACGTGCTGAGCCAATTATCCATTGATCTACTTCTAACTTCGGGTGACGTAATGTTCGGGTGAGTCTCTGTGTCCACGCAGAGGACATTCGTTCCCGGCTAGTTGGGGCCACTTTTTCAGGCGAGCAGAGGTTGGATGACTTGACCGCCAAACTGACTGAGTTGCTTGAACCGGCCGGCATGGAAATACGTCAAGCGGTTGTCATCCAGACCGAGTAGTCGTAACAGGGTCACGTGCAAGTCGCGCAGCGGATGGACCACCTCCACGGCACGAGCGCCAATCTCGTCGGTGGCACCGATCGTCGCCCCGGCCTTGACTCCGCCGCCAGCCATCCAGATGGTCATGGCGTGGGGATTGTGATCGCGACCGTATTTGATTCCTCCGCGGATGCCATTGTCCGCAGTGCGGCCGAATTCGCCCA
>CAZITS010000261.1:0-7264 GCA_964542185.1 uncultured Pirellulaceae bacterium | reverse complement strand
GTGCGCGATTGGGGGTGCTGACCGGCCGTGCGCCGGGGGATCTGGTGGCCGAGCGGGCCGGCCGCGGGCTGGCGGCGCTGATCGGGATCGGGGTATTTTTCATTGCGGCCGCCTTTCAGTTTGGCAACAACCTGGGGGTGCATTCGGCCTTCCAGAGCTTAGGGTGGGACTGGTGGGGTACCATCGTCACTTTTAACGTGCTCTCGATTTCGTTCTTGTTGTTCTTCAAAAACCTGTACGCGGCCGTCGAAAAGCTGATGATGGGATTTGTGGCGTTGATGCTGCTCTCGTTTCTGCTGAACCTGTCCTTTGCCGGGCCCAACCTGGTAGAGGCGGCGCAAGGTTTTATTCCGCAAGCGAGTGGTATTCAGATCGAGCTGCTGGCGCTGGTGGGGACGACCTTTGTGATCAGTGCCGGTTACTTTCAGGCTTACCTGGCCCAACAGAAGGGCTGGGATAAGGCCGAGCTGCGCAGCGGCATGATCGATGCCCGCATCGGATCCGTGATCATGGCGCTGATTACGCTGATGTTGATTTGGACGGCGGCTGCGGGGCTGCGCGGTCAAACATTGGGCGACGTGAAGGCGGTGGCTCAGGGACTCAACCCGCTGTTTGGTGGCTACGGGACGGCCATTTTTTGCCTGGGCCTGTTCTCGGCCGCCTACTCCTCGTTCCTGGTCAATTCCATGATCGGTGGATTTATTCTCTCCGACGGCTTTGGCCTGGGCTTCAAGCAGACCGACTTCTGGCCCAAGGCGTTTACCGTGCTGGTCTTGTTGACCGGCATGTTTGTCGCCTTGTACGTCATTAACACGGGCGTTAAACCGGTGACCGCCATTGTCTTTGCCCAGGCGCTGACCGTGATCGCCTCGCCCCTGATGGCGGGTGCGCTGCTGTGGCTCTGCAATCGCCGCGACTTGCTGGGGGATCAGACCAACGGTCCGATCGTCAACCTGCTGGGGGGACTCGGCTTCCTGCTGCTGCTGGCGATGGCCGGTTACACGCTGGTCTACAAAGTCATTCCGGGAATCCAGGGCTTGTTTGATGGGGCGTAAGGCGTTGTTTAGCGGCGCGACCGAGCGCGATGTCTTCAGGGAGCATGTAACGCAGTGGATGTGACCAACATTGAGCGCGTACCCGCCTTTACCACCAAGGACGGTTCAGAGATTCGCGAGTTACTATCGCATCGCAACTCGTTGATCCGGCAGCAGAGCCTGGCCGAGGCGCGACTGCTAGCAGGGGTCTCAACCACCCCCCACTACCATCCCCAGACTGAAGAAATTTATTACATTCTCAGCGGCTGCGGCCGGATGCAGATCGGCCCGCAATCGCAGGAGGTCGGTCCGGGGGACGCCATTGCGATCCCCCCCGGCGCGGTTCACCAGATCACCAACCCGGGTCCTGAGCGGCTGACGTTTCTCTGCTGCTGCGCCCCCGCTTATGAGGACGCCGATACGGTGCTCGTGGAAGGAGAGACCTGGGCGGCGCTGGAGGAGGGGGCGGTCTGAGACACCGTTCTTGAGACACCGTTCTTGAGACACCGTTCGGGAAATTGCAGTTTCCGCCCGGGCCCCTTGTTGACGCGTTCCGGAGTGTCGCAGACGATAGTTGGCCACGGGGGCTGGCCTGTGGTGTGTTATTCGGGAGTTCGTCTTGGCATACCTGGGGGCTTTTGATACTGTTCGCTGCGACGGCATCTAGTCAGCTGGGGGAGATGCTGCAGCAGATTGGCCAGCACCGGGAGGGAATCCGGTATGAGTACGCAAGAGAAACAGGACGTTTGCGTTCACATTCGTTGGATGATCCGACGTGATATGGCGGGCGTACTGGAAATTGAAAAACTCGGTTTCGAGTTTTCCTGGTCCGAAGAGGACTTTGTACGTTGCCTCCGGCAGCGCAACTGTATTGGCATGGTCTGCGAGTACGAGGAGCGCGTGGTCGGTTTCATGATCTACGAGCTCCACAAGAACCGCATTCACGTTTTGAACTTCGCGGTTCATCCAGATTTCTCGCGCCGCGCTGTCGGTCGCCAGATGATGGACAAGCTGATTGGCAAGCTCTCTTCGCAGCGGCGCAATCGCATTATGCTGGAAGTGCGCGAGACCAACCTGTCGGCCCAGCTGTTTTTCCGGTCGATGGGATTTCGGGCGATTTCGGTACTGCGGGACTATTACGACGATGCGATCGAAGATGCGTATCTGATGCAGTATCGCTTTCAGGCGACCATCGTGGACGCCCAACTGCCGGTCAACCGGATCTCACGGCTGGCTGGTTAGTGGTGCACTGCTGATATTCCTGACCGTTGCAAACCGCCGGGTTTCCCAACCCGAGTCTGTGCGGGTTACGCTTTCTTTGGGGGCTGGATGAGCTGCGCGCCTTGCCGGTCGGAGTTCTCTCAGGAACCGTTTGCGTGCTGAGGGCGGCCCCTGCGCCGCCGCTTTCGAGCACGCGAGGCGGCTGGTACAATAGCACCCGGCAGTTTTTTTCCTCTGTTGCTACCGGTGCGATGATCGCCCTGACGAATGATGTGATCGACAGCAGCGAAGTTTTGCGCGCGGCGAGTTCGACGCGCGCAGGGGCAGTTGTGCTGTTTATGGGAACCACCAGAGAACTGACTGCTGGGCGTCGTACCGCGTCGCTCGACTACGAGTGTTACCCGGAGATGGCAGAGGTCAAACTGGCGGAACTGGAAGCTGAGGTCCGGCAACGCTGGCCAGTTGAGGAATGTGTCATTGTGCACCGGGTTGGCCATTTGGAACTGGGTGAAGCGAGTGTCGTCCTGGCGGTCAGTACACCGCATCGCAAAGATGCCTTTGCCGCGGGTCAGTGGTTGATTGATCGACTCAAAGAGTCGGTGCCGATCTGGAAACAGGAGAACTGGGCTGATGGTACTAGTGAGTGGGTCCATCCGGGACTCACCACGCCCGCGGCCGGGACGGAGTCTTCCTGAGTCGGGATGGAGTCTTCCTTGAGTATGGGTGTCTTCCTTGAGTCCTATGCCTGCATGGGCATCAAGGCGGATATGGTAGGCCGTCACACAGAGGCGATTGGCAGTGAGTTCCGTTATGTCCCGTAGTCCAATACCGCTGGTTGATTCGCTGGGGCGCCGCCACAGCAATCTGCGCATTAGCGTGACCGACCGCTGCAATATCCGTTGTTTTTATTGCATGCCGGAACAGGTTCAATTTTTGCCGCGGGCGGAATTACTGACGTTTGAAGAAATTGTCCGCTTTGTCCGCGCTGCCGCTACGTTGGGTGTCAATAAGCTGCGCCTGACGGGAGGAGAGCCGCTGGTGCGGGCGCATTTGTCGGAGTTGATTCGACAACTGGCCGGCATCCCAGAAATCAACGACATCGCCTTGACCACCAACGGGGTGTTGCTGGCGGAACAAGCGGCCGATCTCAAGCAGGCTGGTTTGCAGCGTTTGAACATCAGCCTCGACGGACTTCGTGAAGAGACTTTTCAGCGGATAGCGCGGCGCGAGGGACTTCAACGCGTGCTGGAGGGTATTCAGGTGGCCCAGCAGTTGGGATTCGAGAAGATCCGACTCAATGCTGTGGCGATCGCGGGGATTACCGAAGAGGAGATTGTGCCGTTGGGTGAGTTTGCGCGCCGCCAGCAGCTTGAATTGCGGTTCATTGAGTTTATGCCGCTGGATGCGGAAGGGAACTGGCAGCAGGATCAAGTGCTCAGTGGTGCTACCATTCGGGGCTGCCTGGAAAAGGAGTTCGGTCCACTCGTTCCCGCCAATCGCAAAGATGCCAGTCAACCGGCAGTGGATTACGTGTTTGCCGATGGCGGCGGCAGAATTGGTTTCATCAACCCGGTGACGCAACCGTTTTGTTCCGATTGCAATCGACTGCGGATTACGGCCGAAGGAAAAGTCCGCAATTGCTTGTTTTCTACGACCGAGTGGGATGCACGGGAGGTGATTCGCCGAGGTGGCGAAGACCATGAACTCGAAGCCTTGCTGCGGGATTGTATTGCTGCCAAGAAACCGGGTCACGGCATTGATTCGGATGAGTTTGTGCGTCCCCAGAGGGCGATGTACGAAATCGGTGGTTAGCCAAGGCCACGACCTGGCGTTGGACCAGCGTCTCTGTTTGTTCCTGTCTGTTTTGCCGCCTGTGGGATTGGACCGCTCGTGCCAGAATTACCCGAAGTGGAGACGATGCGGCGCGGCGTGGCAGTGGTGACCGGTTCTACCATTGAGATGGTCCAGCTGGTTCCCTGCGACTGCAAGCCGATTCGTGTCGAGCCGAAAATCAAGACATTTCAGCGCCGGGCAGTCGGGAGACGGGTTCACGAGGTGGGCCGTGTGGGAAAACGGGTACTGTTACAGCTGGATAGTGGGGATTCAATTGTGTTTGAACCCCGGATGACAGGTCTGGTGCTGGTTACGGATCCTCCGAATATCGATCATTTGCGCTTTCGGGTTGCGCTCTCAGGAAGTCGTGTGCGTGAGTTGTGGTATTGGGATCGGCGAGGTTTGGGATCCGTTCGTTTGCTTTCTCCGCGGCAGTTGGAGGAACAGTTTGGTCCACACAAATTAGGTCCGGACGCACTGCTGATTGAGTGGGAGTCGTTACGTGAGCGGCTCAAGCAGAGTCGTCGAGCTATCAAAGTCGCCTTGCTCGACCAGCGGATTGTGGCAGGTATCGGCAACTTGTACGCTTCGGAGATTCTGCACCTGGCAGGGATCCATCCGGCACAGGGATGTCACCGGTTGACGCGGCAGCAATGGCAGGCGATTCATGCGGCCATCGGTGAGATTTTGCATACGGCCATTCGTTATGAGGGTTCGACACTGTCTGACGGGACCTATCGCAATGCCTTGAACCAGTCCGGCGGCTACCAGAATGAACACCGCGTCTACGACCGTGCTGGAGACACCTGTCCACGCTGTGCCCAGGCCACGATTCGGCGGATTGTCCAGGCGCAGCGGTCGACGTTCTTTTGTCCCCATTGCCAGTCTCGACGTGCGCGGCGCGGCTAGTCTGGATGTTCGCTGTGAAGCAGTTGGCCGAGGTCGGGCTGACATGTGCTACAGCAGACGCACATCGGATGACAGGAGACGCCTGCATTTGGGCCGCGCTGTGCTAACGCCGGGCTCGGCTGTGCAAGAGAGGCAATTCGGCGCCGTCTTGCTGGCTACTGGCCACACATTGCTGGATGAAGTACATCCCCTCCACCCCGTCATTGACGTTCGGGTAGACCGAGTTGACGCCGTCAAATTCCTGGTTGCTGGCGCGCAGAACAATGTCGTCGTAGGCGGACCGGTAGACGTTGGCAAAGGCTTCAAAGAAAGCTTCCGGGTGACCGCTGGGAAGTCGGCAGGCCGCCTGGCCGGCCGCATTCATGAAGGGGGCGTTGGGGTCGCGGGTGTAGAGCTGGTGGGGATGCCCGTTGCGACGGAACATCATCTTATTGGGTTCTTCCTGGTTCCATTCCAAGGCACCTAATGTACCGTCGATCTCAATGGTGATCTCGTTTTCTCGCCCGTGGCTGATTTGCGATGCCGTCACGGTTCCCAAGGCCCCGTTCTGATATTGGACAATGGCCGTGCCGTAGTCATCTAATTGTCGGCCTGTCTCGAAGGTTTTGAGGTGGCAACGCACAGTCTCAGGCAGCAAACCTGTCATGTAACGGCCCAGATTGTATGCGTGCGTGCCAATATCTCCCCAGCATCCGGCGGCACCACTGCGGGCGGGGTCGGTGCGCCAAGTGGCTTGTTTCTGGTCATCCGTTTCGATCCGTGTCCGCAACCAGCCCTGCACATAACGCGCCCGGATTGCATTGATCTCACCGAGTTCGCCGTCCAGGATCATCTGCCGCGCCTGACGCACGAGGGGGTAGCCGGTGTAATTGTGGGTGACGGCAAACACAACTCCTGAGGCGTCGACCGCTGCGGCCAGGGCCTCGGCCTGCGGCAGGTCGAAGGTCATTGGTTTATCACACATCACGTTGAAACCCGCATCCACGGCCTGCCTGGCGATATCAAAGTGGGTGTGGTTGGGCGTCGCCACACTGACAAAGTCGATCCGTTCGTCGGCTGGGAGCTGGGACTCACTTTCAAACAGCTCTTGATAGCTGGTGTAGGCCCGTGCATCGCAAATGTCGTAATCGGGGGCAGAAGCTTTGGCTTTGACGGGGTCGGAGGAAAGCGCGCCGGCAACCAGGTCCGCGCGATTGTCAAGCACGGCAGCCGTGGCGTGTACCCGGCCAATAAAAGACCCCTGACCACCGCCCACGAGGGCCATCCGCAATTTGCGACTCAGTTCACCATTGGTTGCCATGCGAATGCGCTCCCTCATCGAAGTGTCGTAGCAGTGGGGAATCTAATCACGCTTGCTGTCGATTTGTTGTAACAAATCGTGGGCGACTGGCCAGATGGAGTGCCAGAATTGCCCGCCTGCAGGTCGACTGGTAGTTCGTTGAGGAACCCGATAGAATTAAGTCAAGCCAGTCGTGGCGAATGGATCAGCGGTGATCAAAGCGTAAGGAGACAGCCATGTGGAGTGCACTGAGAAGAAAGTCCTGGACTGGATTTGCTGGTGGTCTGGGTATTGGTCTCGTGCTCGGTTTGGGAATGTTGTTGGGTGCCTGGGCGACGCACGACGGGCAAACACCACAACTGATTCTGCCCCAGAACCTGCAGGCGACGGCCACCCATGGATCCGAAAATTTCGCGATTGCCACGGGCAAAGTCAGCGAAGATACAGAGGGAATTTTCTTTCTCGAATTCTTGACGGGTGAGTTGACCTGTTCGGTGATCTATCCCCGTACCGGCAATTTTGGTGCCCAATTTCGTACCAACGTCACGCGTGACCTGGGCGCCCAACGCCGGCGCAATCCCAACTATATTATGGTGACGGGTGAATCGATGGTGAGTACCGGCAACGTCGGTGCGATCCGCCCTTCACCGTGTGTGGTCTATGTGGTTGACACGAACTCGGGCGGTTTTGCCTGCTACCGGGTTCCCTGGAACAGGCAACTTGCCAACAGTGGACAACCGCAGCAGGGAGCGATCCGACTGATCAACAAAGGGGTGGCCAGCAAACTCGGAGCGCAGCGCGTCGGTAGCCCGGATCGCAAGAAGAAAAAGCAGTAGAGAACCGGAAACCGCACAGGCATGATTTGTTTGCTGTGGCACCGGGAGTGATCACTTCGGTTGTGCGCGATGCGCTGCTCAAGTTGGGACGCAGTGTTTGGGACGCAGTGTTTGGGACGCAGTGTTTGGGACGCAGTGTTTGGGACGCAGTG
>CAZITS010000260.1:3214-7268 GCA_964542185.1 uncultured Pirellulaceae bacterium | reverse complement strand
GGGCGACCACGAGTTCGGCGAGCTGCGCCGGCGCGGGTAATTCCTGGCCCGTTTCCGAGAGCGTTCGGAATCGATGTATCTGAGTGTCTGACTTAGGGAAAAATGTCGAGTGATTGAACAACAGTGCTGTAAATCCATACAACAACACCCAAGGCAACATCAACAAACCGGCATAGAGATGAATCCGTCGGAGTAGCTTCATAAGGCTGTTCCAGAGGCGGAACAGCGCACCATGCGTGTGCGGACGACGTCGGCGCTTTGGGGACGCCATACCGGTCTGGAATGAAGTCACGGCTTCACTCTCGACTACGGTTTTTTCCAGCAGCTGAGCCGCTTCCGCCATCTGTGGTTGTGGCTCCAACGGTGCGATTGAATCAGACATCACTCACCGGCTTTCTGGAAAACGAGTTCCGCCTGGGCTCGTACCGAAAACCGCTGGCGCCCCGGCGCGCGGCGCGGACGGCAACAAAACCTGCCTGTTGGGCGGCCGACGGATCATCCCCGTATTGGGCCGAAGAGAGGCCAGGATTCAACGAGAAGAGCGTGGCGAGAACCGTCTGCAAACGATCCAGACGCCAGTCATTGCGGTACGCGTGGTCCATGGTGCTCTGGTGATTACGATCGACCCAGGACACCCAGCAAACCAGGCCTGCCGTGGCGTCACTCGTCAGAATCGCATCCGTAAAGCCAGAGCTTGCGCCATTGAGTCAGTTTGGGCTGGCGTGGCATAAAGATATCGAGAATCAGTATCGTTATGTTTAGCCGCCTCGATCCACCCGGTCAATCACCCATCACAAAAATTCTCTGGATCAGCAGGCCAGAACGCGGCTACGCTCCACACAAGAAGAACCGGTCGAAGACACTATCCTGAGGGAAAAGAGGAGACTGACACCAAAGAGGCACCCGCCACCGAGTGACCGCGGGTGGCCCTCACTTTGCCTGGCTGGCAACTCTTGACGTCTCCAAGTCGCCGTACAGACCGCGGGCTCAGTTGCCACCTGGCACAACGGTGTCAGTTCTTCTTGTTCTTTTTCCTGGGTGGCTGCAGCAAATTGGCCAGGACCTGATTGACCTCAGCGAAACAATCTTCTCGCGTCAATTTCCCGAAGGGTTGATCCGGGTATCTTGGTACAGGCGTACCGGGAGGCAAACTCCACACGCATTGCTGCTTTCCCCACCCGAGCGTCACCCGGTGTGGCGTTTTGCCGCGGTAGGTACCCAGTCGCACAGGCAGGTCCTTCACTTGTGCGTGCGCCAACACATCCGCGAGCTGCTGCAGCTGCCGGACCGTTAATTTCCCAGTTCGATCAGGCTTGCGGGTAATACGGCCGACAACCTGTCTGCGATCCCAGGCTCCGCTGGGCCGCACGGTCCAGAGCGTGCCCTGGGAGCCAGTGGTACCCACCTGCACGTCCCTGAGGATCAACATCGCCTTGAGGTTTCCATTCTTGTGGAGATACTTCTGCCGCGGCAACTGTGCCAGTACGAAGCTGGTGCCAAGCACAGGCAACGTAATCCCCAGTAACCACAGAGGCCACAAACGCCGGGCCTGGGACTGCCGGCAACACGTTTCTGTCGTGCCGTACCGTCGTTTCTTTGGTCCACTCATGACCAGACTATCTCCAAACAACGCCACCCTTTCTTGTGCGTCTCGCATGTCTGGCTCCCGCGTTCTAAAGCCTTGATCCTTCCGTCCGGACGCCTGACCGCATTCTAAACTGCTGGCGATTGCTCTGCCAGGCAATCCAGCACACCGCAACACGACGCCCAAACATGCGAACACGATGGAGCCACTATTCCTTCCGCAACCTCTCCAGTGTCAGGAAGCAGCAGTAACGTGCGCCATCGAAGGCGCCATCATCGTCTTGCGGCCAAACCAGCGGCCACGGTTCACCCGGGTTCAGATCAATTGCAGTACTATTCCAGCGACCTCTGTCTGGCTGGAAGTCGTCACGACCGGTGAACTCTTCAAAGTACAACACGCCGGCGTCCTGGCTGGCACCCTTCCACGCCAGCCAGACAGGCGTGTTGGCGGGAATCCGCACACCCGTTGGATGCGAGAGTGTGACCCAGCCAGATTTCCCCGGTGGTGTCTGGCCGAAGTCAAACAACAGTCGAGATGCTGATGTTACCTGCGGCCCCTGCTCGAGGCTGCCACCGACATAGACCGCCAGTCTGGCGGCCGCGCCCTTATTGTGCGGAATCATGATCGACACTGACTTGAGCAAGGTATCGTGATCGCGCGGTGACAAACCGCCCATGGCCCGCACGTGCGTCAGGTGCGTCGCCGCTCCTTCGGAATACGGTTTACCCCAGCGTGTTTGCCCAGCGACAAGCTTCGGCAAATCGATCGGCTCAACCCGCAAAGCGGAATTATCAAACGTCACCTCGCGCCCCTTTGTACGAATCGTGATCCGGCCGCTCCAATATTCGGAGCTCATCCAGGGCGATGCATGCAGCATTCTGGTCAGTGGCTGCCGCTCGTCTCCGTTGACTTGCAGACGCATCGTCTGCAAGTCGACGCGAACCTGGTCGCCATTCAACGTCGCTGCGTGCACCTGGCCATCTCGAATCACAGGCATCTCCAGCGCGCCAATGAAGGCCGACGCGTCGCGAAACCTCGCCAGATCCGACACCTGAAAAATGTGCCAGTCCCCCTCCAACGCGACATGCGCACACAGTCCATGTCCCACCTGAAACAAATCCCAGCCACCCACGTTGTGCGAAGCGAGGCCATGACTGGTCGACAAATCTCCGGCAGCGACAACCCACTCGCGATGCTGGACTACGCGATCTGCCCTGTAGGTATAACTATTCGCTCCAGCCTGAATCTCGGCCTGGGTGAGACGTGTCCGCAGGACCTGTTCCGGCCTCTCCGGAAACAGAACACTCATGAACCTGGGGCGAGAATTGGACGAAACACTCATCTTCCCGGCGTGCGGCAGGTACTGTAGTGACCCTAGTGAAACGTGCGGTGTGTTGTAGTAGTACAGCACTTGTTGCGAACGCTGGTTCCCCGCAGGCGCGTTCTGAAATGGATGCCCGGCGGCTGCCCGGCGCCCTGTGTAGATCATCTCCGGTTGACTGGCAATTTCGTCCAGCAGCGCTCGTACAATAGGATGCGGAGTCAGTCGCAGGGTTGCCAGAAACATCGCTTCATCCTGATTCAATCGCGGGTCTCGACCGTTTCCATAACCGTCGCCCGCGGGCAGCAAACCACCTGACTGCGCAAAATCAAATCGCGGCTGCCCCACTCCGAAGGCCAACCACACCGTCGGCAGAAACGAGTCGTAACGGTTGTCGTCCAGATAGTCGCAGCCGCGCTGACGCCCATACGATCGCATTCCTGGCCCGCCGAGATACCCACCGACCGACATCAACGCCCGCTCCGCCAGCAGGACGTTGAACAAATCCGCTGCACCGCGACGGAGATCGTCATCAGGGGCGTGACTCGCCAGTACCAGCAGTGGATTGGAGTAATGCAGTTGATAACGATGCGATCCCCATTCGTAAAAACCGCGTTCGAATCTCCAGGAAAGCGAACGTTTCAACTCGTTGAGGTGCGCGTCCAATGGCCGGCCGCGCAACTGCTCCGAAAACAGACCGATCGTCAGGTGCATGAGATCGTGATTCTCGGTAAAACGGGGTGGCCAGTACGCCGCTTTGCTGATGCCATTACGTCGCTCCATAGGCCACGTCCGGATGATACCGGCAAGGTGCTCCTTGGCGGTGCTTGACAAACGACTGGTCTGGCCGAAGTCCAGCAAGGTCTTGAGCAACCGTATCCCCATAAAATCCGCATCGAACGTCAGTTTGACCGTTTGGAAATAGCGACTGGCTTTATCGATGTCGCGGTTCAGAAAAAGCCTGGCCTGATTCAACGACCACGCGCGGCCATCAAGCGGCTTCATGTCCGACTCAAGCTTGCCGAATTCGTCGATGATCCACGTCAGGTACTCGGCTCGGCGGCCGGCTATCTCTGCTTCCCAGGACGCTTCCGCACCGCTAGCTGACGCACAGTAAAGTCCCACCAGCAATACCAACCGTGTGAGCG